>CAZDKB010000174.1:0-1560 GCA_964505885.1 uncultured Flavobacterium sp. | reverse complement strand
GCAAAGGTCCCTGTTGCCGAGATGGCGCGGGGTCGCGGCCGTCGATGCTATCTTGCCTGGTCTCAAGAAGCTTCCCGGCTTTATCAGTCAGACACTTTATAAGGATGATGAGGGGATTTGGGTTGACCTGTACCATTGGGACACTCGCGGGCAAGCAGAGGAATCTACCGACCTGATGGGCACGAGGCCTGAATTTCAGCAGCTTCTGGAGCTGATCGACATGCCGAGTATTTCGATCGATTTCCTGTCCCTGCCTGGGTAACGGTCATGAAATTGACAACAGCGGGCGATCCAGTGCGCCGTGGCTGGGTGGCTGGAGAACAGATTGAATCGACTATCACGACACAGAATGGGACGTTCCCCAACGAGACAGTCAAGCTCTAGATAACAGGCACGCTGGACACGTGATTTGAACCGATTTATCTAATAAAACATGGTGCCTCAGACACTCCAGCTCAACCTTGAGAGCGCTACGGCTTGAAGCCCAAGACCTTACATCCAGAACAACACAACACGTTTTATCAAGTGATTAAGATCGGATCCTATGCCGAAACGGCATAGCGTTATTCCCAATCGGCGTTGGCGCGATCGCGAAACTACTGCTCTCATGCCTGAAATTGATGCAACCACCTAGGTCGTTATTGAATGAGGGGAGGATAGCTGATGGGGTCAACGCCTGCAAACCGTGCCAAGCAATCGCAAATTTCTGAAGAACCGCTGCTGGATGTTCGAGGCCTAAAAGTTTCGTTCGGCAAAGGTGAAAAAGCGGTAAGCGCGGTAAAAGATCTGAGCTTTCACGTAGATGCAGGCGAAACAGTTGCCATTGTCGGAGAGTCCGGATCGGGCAAATCCGTGACCTCTCTAAGTATCATGAGACTCGTCGAATTCGGCGGGGGAACAATTGCAGATGGCAACATCATGTTCCGTAACCGTGCTGGCAACTCTACCGACATTGCGGCTCTGAATGAGAAATCCGCGCAAAAAACACGCGGTGATGAAATCTCGATGATCTTTCAAGAGCCGATGACTTCACTCAATCCGGTTTTTCAGGTTGGAGATCAGATAGTTGAAGCGATTACGGTGCATCAGAACAAGTCTCAAAAGGAGGCAAAAAAAATTGCCGCCGAGATGCTGGAAACTGTTCGGATCCCTGATGCAGCCTCAGTGATGAAGCGATTTCCACACCAGCTCTCAGGCGGAATGCGCCAACGGGTGATGATCGCATTAGCGCTGTGCTGTACTCCTCAACTCCTAATCGCCGACGAGCCAACAACCGCGCTGGATGTCACTGTCCAAGCACAGATACTTCAGCTCATCCGCGACGTGCAAAAATCCCAAAATATGGCTGTCCTCTTTATCACCCATGACATGGGCGTGGTTGCAGAGATGGCGGATAGAGTGATCGTCATGTATCGCGGAGAAATGGTCGAAGAGGGAGACGTGGAATCTATCTTCAGTTCACCACAACACCCTTACACCAAAGCCCTTCTCAATGCTGTACCTCGCCTCGGCGCCATGAACGGTACGCGAGAACCTGCTCCCTTCCAGCTCTTAGATGCG
>CAZDKB010000173.1:0-1565 GCA_964505885.1 uncultured Flavobacterium sp. | reverse complement strand
ATCGCGCTGAATCGCGAAAACAAGATGAATGCGCTGAATGCGCAGATGCGGGCCGAAATTGCAGATGCCGCGCGCGAGGCCCCCAAACATGCCCGGGTTCTGGTGATCACGGGCAAGGGCCGCGCCTTTTGTTCTGGCCAAGACCTCAGCGACCGGGCCAATGCCGCCGAGATCGATATGGAGCGCACCTTGCGCGATGAATACGGCCCGATGCTGCGCGCCATCTACGACAGCCCCATTCCCACGATCAGCGCGGTGAATGGCGCGGCAGCCGGGGCAGGGGCCAATCTTGCGCTGGCCGCTGATGTGGTGATTGCCACCGAAAGCGCCTATTTCTTGCAGGCTTTTGCCCGTATTGGCCTGATCCCCGATGCAGGTGGCACCTATTGGATGACGCGTGGGATGGGCGCGGCCAAGGCGATGGGGGCCGCGCTTTTTGCCGATAAAATCAGCGCCCGCCAAGCCGATGACTGGGGCTTGATCTGGGAGGCTGTGGCAGATGATGCGTTCGAGCAAACATGGCGCGCGCGCGCGGCGCATTTGGCCAGTGGGCCAACCCTGGCCTATGCCAAAATCAAAGACTCGATCCGCGGCGCATGGGATAACAGCCTGGAAGACCAGCTGTCGTTAGAGGGGCGTTTGCAGGGCGTTTGTGGCAAAAGCCGCGATTTCAAAGAGGGCGTAACCGCCTTTCTGGAAAAGCGCCCAGCGAAATTCGAAGGCCGCTAAGCCCCCTTACCCAAACGAAAAAAAGGCGCCTCAGGGCGCCTTTTTTGTTGGGTAGAAACCCGGCTTAGCGGTTTTCTACATCCACGTAATTGCGCTGGGTGGCGCCCAGATACAGCTGGCGCGGGCGGCCAATTTTCATCTGTGGATCGCTGATCATTTCTTTCCACTGGCTGACCCAACCCACCGTGCGCGACAGCGCAAAAATTGGGGTGAACATCGAAGTGGGGAAGCCCATCGCCTCGAGAATGATGCCGGAATAGAAATCGACATTGGGGAACAGTTTCTTATCGGCGAAATATTCGTCCTGCAGCGCGATGCGTTCCAGCTCTTTGGCCACCTGCAGCAGCGGGTTATCCTCGATGCCCAACAGATCCAGCACTTCGTCGGCCGATTGCTTCATCACCGTGGCGCGCGGGTCAAAGTTTTTATACACGCGATGGCCAAAACCCATCAGGCGGAACGGGTCGTTTTTGTCTTTGGCGCGGGCAATGAATTCGGGAATGCGATCGACGCTGCCAATCTCTTTCAGCATCTCCAGGCAGGCCTGGTTGGCGCCGCCATGGGCCGGGCCCCACAGGCAGGCAATGCCGGCTGCGATACAGGCAAACGGGTTGGCCCCCGAAGACGAGGCCAAGCGCACTGTCGATGTGGATGCGTTTTGTTCGTGATCGGCATGCAGGGTGAAAATACGATCCATCGCGCGGCTCAGGATCGGGTTCACCTCGTATTTTTCGGCCGGAACCGAGAAACACATATGCAGGAAATTGGCCGCATAATCCAAATCGTTGCGCGGGTAGACGAAAGGCTGGCCGACCGAATATTTATAGGCCATGGCC
>CAZDKB010000172.1:0-1573 GCA_964505885.1 uncultured Flavobacterium sp. | reverse complement strand
CAACACCGGCACCGACGGTACGACCACCTTCACGGATCGCGAAACGAAGCCCTTCGTCCATCGCAATTGGTGCGATCAACTCTGCTGTCATCTTAATTTTATCACCAGGCATGACCATCTCAACACCTTCTGGCAATTCGATCTTACCTGTTACGTCTGTCGTACGGAAGTAGAACTGTGGACGATAGTTCGCAAAGAATGGCGTGTGACGACCACCTTCTTCCTTAGACAAGATGTACGCTTCACATTCAAACTTCTTGTGTGGGGTGATTGTACCAGGTGCAGCCAATACTTGACCACGTTCCACATCGTCTTTCTTTGTACCACGTAGCAACGCACCAATGTTATCACCAGCTTCACCTTGGTCGAGAAGCTTACGGAACATTTCTACACCAGTTACCGTTGTCTTCGTTGTTGGACGAACACCAACGATTTCTACTTCTTCACCCACATTGATGACACCGCGCTCAATACGACCCGTTACAACTGTACCACGACCGGAGATGGAGAACACATCTTCAATTGGCATCAAGAAAGGTTGGTCCTTTGGACGCTCTGGTTGTGGAATGTATTTGTCGACTGCGTCCATCAATTCGTTGATGCTCTTCTTACCGATTTCTTCATCACGGCCTTCCAAGGCTGCCAACGCGGATCCCTTTACAATGGGAATATCATCGCCTGGGAACTCATAAGATGAAAGCAACTCACGTACTTCCATTTCAACCAGCTCCAAAAGCTCTGGGTCATCAACTTGGTCAACTTTGTTGAGGTATACCACCAACGCAGGCACACCAACCTGACGCGCCAACAAAATGTGCTCACGTGTTTGTGGCATTGGTCCATCAGCAGCATTTACCACCAAAATAGCACCGTCCATCTGGGCCGCACCCGTGATCATGTTCTTCACATAGTCCGCGTGTCCTGGACAGTCAACGTGCGCATAGTGACGATTCGGTGTTTCGTATTCAACGTGCGCTGTGGAAATTGTAATACCGCGTTCCCGCTCTTCTGGCGCCTTGTCAATTTGATCATACGCTTGGAAGCTCGCACCACCTGTTTCTGCCAACGTCTTCGTGATCGCTGCTGTCAACGTTGTCTTACCATGGTCCACGTGCCCAATTGTTCCTATATTACAGTGCGGCTTCGACCGCTCAAACTTTTCCTTTGCCATTGCACATCATCCTTCAGTTTAGGTTTTTACAATAAATATTGCTTGCTTTATACATGAGCCCAAGGCCCATGACAAGTTACAGAATTGTTCTGACGCACAATTATATACTAAAATTGTGAGAAAATCACAATAGTATTTTGCAAGGTGAGTATGGCTGCTACATAGAGGAATGACTATTGGAAATAGTTGGAGCGGGTGATGGGAATCGAACCCACGTATTCAGCTTGGAAGGCTGACGTTCTACCATTGAACTACACCCGCAGTGTAGAAGAAAATATAAAGTTCATCTTCATTGCTTTGTAAGTAAATGGTGGAGAGGGCAGGATTCGAACCTGCGTAGACTAACGTCGTCAGATTTACAGTCTGATGCCTTTAACCACTCGGCCACCTCTCCAGAAGTGG
>CAZDKB010000171.1:0-1591 GCA_964505885.1 uncultured Flavobacterium sp. | reverse complement strand
ATGTTTGGCCGTTATCTTTGTCAACAGATACGGCTTGCGCGGGGCCATCATCCCATGCCCATGCAAACACAATTATTTCAGCACTGGCAGCGTATTTATAAGTACCGTGTGAAATTGGGGTTTCGTTGTAGGTTTCTAGGTCAAGCCAAAGTATAGCCATTTTAATTTATCTTTTAAAACCGTGTCCCGGCATTAGCGCCCGTTAAATCATTTAAGAGTCCCGCGGGCAAACGCACGCATCAAATGTATGATATGTTGGGGCCATTCAATGCGTTAAGCGCATGTCGGGTATCCATGCGTCGCACGGTCGACGCCTGAGATTTGAGGATGGACTCCCCCACTTTGTTAGTTTTAATCGTCTAGGTCAAAATCCAAGTTCTGGCCGTCGTCGCCTAGGTCGTCAAAATCGTCGGCGCTTGCAGGCGCACCGGCAAATGCAGGGCCGTCCTTAACGAATTGCACACCGATCAACGAGCAGCGTATTCCGTAATTTTCGCCCTTTTGCGCGTATAAATCCACCGAGCCATTGACGTAACAGCCCCCATAAATGCGCCCTGATTCTTCGGTGATGTCATCTTTTGGGCCGCCCCTACCAACAACCTTCGGCGGGCCTTGGGTTTCGCCACGGTGCGCGGTCAGCAGCATGCAACCTTCGGTTTCTTCACGTTTGGATTTTGAAAAGCACATTTTCATTCGGTTATGCTTAATTTCTTCTAAAATTTCACCGGCTTTTTTACCCCAGGCTTCGGCGGCTATTTCTTTAATCGCTTCATTCACGCCCTTGATTGTTTCTTCATCCTCGACTGCGAATGTTGCGCTAAAACGGGGCTTGTCCCCTTCTTTGTACGCTTCGGCTTTAAATAATTTTGGGAAGCACAGGCGTACATTATCTAGTCTTATTCTTGCAGTGGTGCCATTAACGGTTACTTTCATGGTTTAGTTACTCCTTATAAAAAATCAAATAAATCATCATCGTCGTCTTTCGCCTTTTCGCCATCGCCTTTAGGTTCAGGAGTATCAGCGGGTTTTGAATCACTGGGTAATTCGCCCATTAATTCAAATTCCATGCCGTCCGGCAATATTGCATCGCGCTTATCATCGAGCGGCGCGGCTGTTAATTTGCCTTGTGATTTGGTTATCAGTTCGGTTAACTCATTCCAATGCTTTTGTTTGATAAGCCCGTTTTTGACCGCCGTTTCAATCTGCGGGGGTGTGGCTATTGATCGGGGGAAAGCAATGTCAGACTTAATGCGCTTTTGCTTGAGTAATTCAGCAGCGGCTTCACGGTCTGACCACTGTCGATTTCCACCGCGCCCCCGCACGAGCTTAAGGCCTGGGAATTCGACACCTTTTTGCATTTCTTCGACGGTGAATTCTTCGACCGCATCGGCCCAGCCTTTTATCAGTTTCAATTTCTGATAAATTTCTGACATTTCGGCAGGGTCGTAACGTTTCTGTATTTCGTCATGCGGCATTGGCAGGGCTTCAAAATCACATGATTTTGTCACAAAATCACGCGCGGCGGGGCAAAACGGTAACGCCTGGCAATAGCCTGTTTTGCAATGGTTGCCCGCATTTAGACAATCTATTT
>CAZDKB010000170.1:0-1603 GCA_964505885.1 uncultured Flavobacterium sp. | reverse complement strand
CGTGAACACCAGGTCAGCGTCGGGGTGCTGCCGTTGGAAGTGGCTACGCATCGTGGCGGTCGCTTTCAGGACGTGCTCGACCTCGTCCTCGCCTGCTCCCTCGTCCTGCCCGACCGCGACGCTGTACTCATACGCAGAGAGCGCGTAGGGAGCGTAAATGAAGGGGGTGTAGTGGTAAGGAGCGCGCACGATCACGATAGGCTCGAAACCGTCGGGCAGCGTCGCGTCGCAGATCAACACGTCCAAAGGCCAGAGGCTCTTCTCAAGTTTCGCTCGGTTGTCCACCAAGTAGTTGGACCCCGCCACGACGGTCAAATGGACCTCGCGAGTGCAGGCGTAATGGTCACCCAGACGCGACCGGATCTCCTCGAACGTCAGCTTGGGAACGTCTTCTCCCACGCCAAGCGCGACGATCTCTCGGAACTTCCCGGCGAACAGTTCGTCCAGGACTACGCTCAAGTATTCCGCCCCCGCTTCTTGGCCGAAGTTGGCAATGAGGTCCGCCGTCACCTGAGGGTTGAACGACATTCGGCAGGTCTCACGCCTGGCCTCGACCGTCACGAACGTCCCTTCAAGACGGCGATTCTGCTCTGAGCGGTCGAAAACCAAGAGCCCGGTGAACGGAGCAGTCATGCACTCAAGAGCGGCAAGCTCGATCAAGTTAGACGAGCGGAACGCTGCGTAGAAGCAGCGCAAGATACTGTCCGCGTCCATGCCGCTTAGTCCGAGCACGTCCCTCTGGAGGAGCTTCGCGTTGCGGACGCTGTTGTAGGCCAGGTGCGCCGCAACCAACCGCAACGTGTGCTCACGGCACTGCCCAGCCTTGAGCAACGTGATCCCTGGGTTCTCTCCGATCCCGCGCTTCTTCACAACGAGCGCCTGCGCCCGCCGCACGTAGTCGTCCCGCTCGCTCTCCTCGCTCATGTGCTGCCTCCGTTGGCAGCCGTTCTACAACCTCGACTGGTAGAACAAGGACTCGAATTGGAGGAGCGGAAATGAAGATCGACTGGTCCAACGCAAACGTCGACAACGTGCTGCACGACGGCAGCACGCAAGACCCCGACGACGAAGCCGTGATCCGCAGCCTCACGACGTGGCGCAGCAACACCGACGTCAGCGCTGCTTCGTTCGAGTTCATGAAGAAGGCGGCGGCCCTCGCCGGGATCTACACGGTCGGGATCGACCTCAACTCGGACGTCCTGCGCCACGCGCTCGTGCAGAGGACCGTGAAGGAGATCGTCTGCACGCTCACGAACGGGCTGGAGACTGGAGGATCGGAGTGGCGCGTCGGGGCCGGTCGGCTGGAGTTGTCCTGGCGTCCGCCCTACGCCGGTTTCCCCGGCACCCTGACCTGGACCTTCCGGTTGCGGCGCAAGCCGTCACGGCGGACGTGAGCCCGGCGATCGGCGAGAATCAACCCAGGAGGACGAGACCGTGAACGAGGACAAGGACTTGATCGAGGCTCTGTGCAACGTCGAGGAGGGCTTGAGTGATTGGGAGGTGAAGTTCGTCGACAGCGTCGCCAAACAGTTCGAGGCGGCGCGGCGGATCACCGACGCCCAGCGCAGCAAGCTCCAGGAGATCGCCAAGCGCGTCGACGCTT
>CAZDKB010000169.1:0-1607 GCA_964505885.1 uncultured Flavobacterium sp. | reverse complement strand
GTTGTTGAAATCGGCGGGGACACCCTTGGCAACCTTGCACGCAACATTTCAAGGGCTTCGGCTTCATCGGTTATGCGTTCCCCCGCCTGCACTTGCGCTATTTGCTGGCCGTTGGCGAAAGCCCATGCTACACACCAATCAGGCGCGTTGACGCTGCCTTCTCTATTTTTCACTTTATTGGTTATAACTTTAATTTCTAACGTGTGTACTTCGGTTGTGGTTTCCATCATAGTACTTTTTCCCATTTTTTAAATTCGCGTAAAGACATAATCGAATCAAGCGGCGCGTATATGTCACACGTGCTGTCTATCTGGCCGTTTAAAATGCGGTGCAGGCGGGTTATGACTACCTTGCTAACACATTTTATACTAGCGATTATAAATTGTGTATCTTGCGGGGGGTGGTCTTTATGTCCGAGCAAGACAACTATTTTTCGTTCGTCAATCATATTCACCCCCATACTCTATATACAAATAAAAGACCGGCGGTGCTGAAAGTAACAATTACTACCCAGGCAGCGGCGATTGTCACCTTTCCCAAAGTGCTCATTTTTCGGTTAACTTCACACATTTTTATTACTCCTCGTTTTGGTATTTAGGGTTGAACCATGGTACGGCGGGCACTTCCAATATGCGTAATATATCCCTATCGTGAGGGTGGTTTTTGACAACCTTTTCTGCTTCATCTTGATTTGTGAATATACCAACAAGCTCACAATTAAAACTCATATTTGAGATGTCTAGCCATGTATTAATAACAATATAGTATGACATTTTTATCACTCATTAAAAGTTAAAGACAAGCACAGATTAACCGATATTTTATATACTGTCAACTAAAACAATACTATTGACACAATACTATTATCGTGTAACAATCGGGGTGTTTTTAACTAGTGAGGGGTGAAGTATGCAAACAAAGCTTAAAGAATGGCTGGATGACGCGCCATATGGTTACGCGCAAAAACTAGCGCAGCGCGCAAACATGAGCGCGCAAACGCTGTACAAGATCGCGAACAATAAAGGCAATCTATCGATTGAGAAAGCTATGGATATTTGCAGGGCTGTTAACCAGCTTAATCATGAGCTTGCGCGGTTGGATGGTATCGCCCGCGAAGGTTTGACAATGGAAGATTTTATAAACGAAAGGAGCTAATTAAATGATAAACGAGCCATTAAAATCTGAGGTACACCAGCAAACCCGCCTGCATACTGCCAGCGAAACGCTGGAGCGCAACAGGCTGAACAATGTGATCAATTCATACAAGACCGTGCAAACGGCAAAAGATATCGAATTGCAAAAATATAAATTCCTGCTAAATAAATCCTTGATGGTGAATTGCGGGCTGTTTGTTGTGGTGGTCGTTCTATTGATTCGTGATTGGTTTTAAAAAAAGAGGTCCGTTATGCAGAAACACATAGTTAGCTATTCAGGGGGTGCGGGCAGTATATTGACCGCCGTTAAACTTGTAGAAAAATACGGTCGTGAAGACGTTTTACTTCTTTTCGCGGATACGCGCATGGAGCACGAAGACCTATATAGCACCAACGATAAGGTGCCGAAGTTATTAGGCGTTGAGTTCAAAAGTATATGCGAAGGTAGGACAC
>CAZDKB010000168.1:0-1632 GCA_964505885.1 uncultured Flavobacterium sp. | reverse complement strand
TAAGCTACTTCTAAGAAATCAGCTTTTTCAGCTAAATCTTCTATGGCGTAACCTCTGTAACGTAAAATTCCTTTCTCACCATCTAAGAAAGTAATAGCACTTTTACAAGCTCCAGTATTCTTATATCCAGGATCAATCGTAATAACTCCTGTACTACCTCTTAATGTTTTGACATCTATCGCTAGTTCTTCCTCACTCCCTTTAATAACAGGAAATTCATATGAGTTATCACCGATTTGTAATTTTGCTATTTCTGACATGTTCTTACTACTTTTTGATTTTTTTGAAAGGCACACAAAGATAGCGATTTTAGAGGATTTTTAAAAAAAGGTAGAATAGTTTTTAGAAATGAAAATATAAGGGTTTTAAATAGTTAAATAATTAAAAAAACCTCACAAGTAAATGTGAGGTTTTAACATATGTAAAGATGATTGTATTTAAATTTTGAAGGCTTTTTCTTGAGGAAAATAAGCCACATCACCTAATTCTTCTTCGATACGTAGCAACTGGTTGTATTTTGCCATTCTATCCGATCTCGAGGCAGATCCTGTTTTTATTTGCCCTGTATTCAACGCTACCGCTAAATCAGCAATTGTATTATCCTCAGTTTCACCAGATCTATGACTCATGACAGAAGTATATCCAGCGTTTTTAGCCATATTAACAGCAGATATGGTTTCTGTTAGCGTTCCAATCTGATTTACTTTAATCAAAATAGAATTAGCTATCCCGTTTTCGATTCCTCGAGACAAACGCTCAACGTTGGTTACAAACAAATCATCACCTACGAGTTGAACCTTATCACCAACTTTGTCAGTCAAAGATTTCCAACCATCCCAATCATTTTCGTCCATACCATCCTCAATAGAAATGATTGGATATTTATCACATAATTCTGCTAAATATACTGCTTGTTCTTCCGAAGTTCTAACCACACCTTTGTCTCCTTCAAATTTAGTATAGTCATATTTACCATCCACATAAAATTCTGCAGATGCACAATCAAGGGCAATCATAATTTCATCACCAAAAGAATAACCTGCATTTTTAACAGCAAGACCGATAGTTTCAATAGCATCTTCAGTTCCTTCAAGCGTAGGAGCAAATCCACCTTCATCACCTACAGCAGTAGATAAGTTTCTATCGTGCAGTACTTTCTTTAAATTGTGGAAAATCTCAGATCCCATTTGCATCGCTTGTGTAAAACTTTCAGCTTTTACAGGCATCACCATAAACTCTTGAAAGGCAATCGGAGCGTCTGAGTGAGAACCTCCATTGATGATATTCATCATAGGAACGGGTAGCGTATTTGCTGATACTCCACCAACATATCTATAAAGTGGCATTCCCAATTCATTGGCTGCTGCTTTAGCTACCGCTAGGGATACTCCTAAAATAGCATTCGCGCCTAAATTAGATTTATTAGATGTACCATCTAAATCCAACATCATTTGATCTATTTGGTTTTGCTCAAATACAGAGACTCCTATCAATTCTTGTGCTATAGATGAATTTACATTATCAACTGCTTTTAGGACTCCTTTTCCCATGTAGGTTTTACCCCCATCTCTTAGCTCGACAGCTTCATGTTCTCCTGTAGATGCTCCAGAAGGAACTGCTGCTCTACCTAAA
>CAZDKB010000167.1:0-1731 GCA_964505885.1 uncultured Flavobacterium sp. | reverse complement strand
AATCACTAATCACTAATCACTAATCACTAATCACTAATTGTTAATTGATCATTGAATTACCCGTGCACTTTGGCAATGGTTCCGCGGGATTTCATCATCTCTGCCTCAAAATCTAATAGATCCTGCCATTTTTTGTCGACAAGCTTTCTATCCATATACTGACGTGCATAACCTAAGAAAAGAGTGTAGTGATTTGCTTCTGAGATCATTAGGTCACGATAGAATTTACACAGTTCTTCGTCTTGCATATTATCAGAAAACACTTTGAAGCGCTCACAACTTCTTGCCTCGATCAAAGCCGCTACCAATAATCTATGAACCAATGCCTCAGTTCTGTCTTGAGTATGAGGAAAGAATTTCTGAAGTTTCAAGGCATAATCGTTTTTGGTAGCTTTTCCAAGAACCATTCCACGATCTGCCATAACATTATGAACCATTCTGAAATGTTCCATTTCTTCGATTGCGATATCGCTCATATCTTTTACCAACTCCGTTTCTTCAGAATAATTTATGATGATAGATACAGCATTGGAAGCTGCCTTTTGTTCTGCGAAAGCATGGTCTGTTAATAATTGCTCTAGTCCATTAGCAGCAACATCAACCCAAGAAGTTTCTGTTTCAAATTTCAATCCTAGCATAATCGTCGTTTCATTTTATTTCCCACAAAATTAAAGTATAGTTATGGAAACAAGAATGAATTGTAAATATTTTTCTGAACTCTAACAAATCCTCGATTTTTTGTATTTTCGACTTTCAAGTTTAGGATATGTTAGAATTAGCAGGAATTATCATTTTCGGAATATTAGCTCAATGGGTAGCATGGAGATTTAAGATTCCGGCAATCTTACCCTTAATATTGATCGGACTATTAGTAGGCCCCATCGCTGCAGAGTTTTTAACCGAAGATGGTTCAAAATATATAGAACCTATATGGGATGGAACCAAAGGTCTCTTCCCTGGTGAGGGATTGTATTACTTTGTCTCTCTTGCCATTAGTATCATCTTATTTGAAGGTGGACTCACCTTAAAAAGAAACGAGATTAGAAACGTGGGACCGGTTATCACTAAGTTAATCACCTTGGGATCTGCGATCACCTTCTTTGGCGCAGGAGTTTTAGCTCATTATATCTTTGATCTTCGCTGGGATCTTTCTTTTCTTTTCTCAGGCCTTATCATTGTCACAGGACCTACGGTAATAACTCCTATTCTTAGAAATATCCCTTTGAAAAAGGACGTTTCAGCCGTTTTAAAATGGGAGGGAATATTAATTGATCCTATTGGTGCCTTGGTTGCCGTATTGGTATTTGAATTTATCAGTGTGGGTGGTGATAGCGGATTTACCAAGATTGCCTTGATCGAGTTTGGAAAGATCTTGCTTTTCGGAACTTCCTTTGGATTTACCTTTGCGCATTTACTTGCCTTTGTGATCAATAAAAAATGGATACCTCATTATTTAATGAATGTGGTATCTCTTTCTACCGTGCTGTTGGTGTTTGTTGAATCAGAAATATTTGCTCATGAATCCGGACTATTGGCCGTTGTAGTCATGGGAATGGTATTAGGAAATGGTAAACTGAAGAACCTTAAAGAGCTATTATATTTCAAAGAATCCTTAAGTGTTTTATTGATATCAATTCTCTTTATCTTATTGGCTGCAAATATAGATATGAAGGATCTCATGCTGTTATATACATGGGATACAGCTATATTATTTGCCTTGGTTGTTTTTGT
>CAZDKB010000166.1:0-1774 GCA_964505885.1 uncultured Flavobacterium sp. | reverse complement strand
GCATCACTCATACTTTTCTAATCTTTCTAAATAACTTTCAATCCTACTTGGATCTTCTGCTTTGTTTCCTCTTGCAATGTTTTTCCAATCATTGACTGAACGGCCAACGATATTTGCACATTGCTTATCACTCAGTTTCTTTTTTAACATCACCACCTGGATCCGGTCTATCTCCTTCGGTGTTACTTTCCGTAGCGACATCTTCAACCTCCTCTGCGTTTATTACTGTTGGTTCTGGTCCTTGCATTACGATACCAACAACTGAAGGTCTTTCCATATCCTCTTGTTGTTCAAGTAACCCGGATGCTTTGGCCAGAGTTCTTAATACTGAAACTTTATCGTGCAGCTCTACTTCCAACTGGGGCCCAGCCTTTGTCGGAGTAACTTTAATTTTTTTAATAGCCTTAATCGCTGCCTTTGGAATATTCTTTGGATCTTTAACATTAACATTTCCTTGGTCATCCCAATAAACAATATCATCAATACTTACAGTTGCTATATCAATTAATTCTTGAGCAACATTCTCTTTGTTGTGTTCAATAACCTCGGACTTCTTAATTCTCCTCTGGACCACTCGGATACCACCGAAACGATCCAGGGGAGGTTTAACGATCCTTTTTTTACTAGAAGGGGATTTCGTCATCAAGTTGATCTGCTCTCTCTGCTGCTAGATTAACTGGCTCATCAACCTTGGCTGCTGCCGATTGCTGATAAGATGGGATATTCCCTTGTCCAGATTTGTCATTCTCAAACACTCTGAAAAAAATAACAGCATCGCCTTTGTTATATTCCTTAGAAGTATCTTTGTTATAAATCTTAATATCCAAAGCTCCAGGAACGGCAGTTCGCTGTTTAGTTTCTTTATCAAAGTTAGATCCTTCCCAAGTCTCAATGATGTATTCACCCTCTGAAAGAGTTGTAGTTCTCATGAGCTTGAAAGTTCTGTTACTGTGTGTTGGTCCGTTAGACATATATTTCCTTTCTGTTATGTTTCCGAATTGTTTTCACTATAATTGATTTATAAAAATTCTGCAAAAAAATTGTGAGGTTCCCCCCATATAGTATTACGCACCCGGGGGGGAAAGGGGTGCGAAATTTAAAATGTTCCATTTTTGTTCCTTTTTCTAGATTATAAAGTGTAAAGGTTCGTTTACTGTTTATAAATTACCTTAGTCTCCTTTCTTTTGAGATCTACTTAATCATTATCTGTATATCTTCTGCTTTATCAATGGGAGGTGGTCTTTTAAAGAATGCGTGTTCAAAGAATACAATGCTTTTAGGACTATCTTTATGGTTATCTCTTCTCCATATCAATACATCCTTAATCTTCTTTACAGCTTTATCTGGATCCAATCCTCTGTTTGCAATCCAGGATTGTACAATTTCTAGTTGTTTATTGTTGTACTGTAGATTTTGTCCGAATATCTGTTCGGTTAGTTTCTTAAACTCATTCATTACATATTTACCTTTAAGGAATATATCATTGTTAAGTTTGTTGTTATGTAGTCCTTCTGAGTGAATATCTACATATTCCTTGGAGTGAATATCTACTTTATCTCCCCCTTTTACAGTAGGTTTTTCCTCTATCTTTGTATTCCTTCTGAGTGAATACTTAGTCTTATCGTTCATCTTAGGACCTATTGGTATTTCTGGTTTCTCTTCGTAAGTTTTGGTTTTTTTTGCGTTTCGATTTTTTCTGGTTTCGAGATTCGATTTTTTCTGGTTTCTGCGTTTTTCAGCCGAAATTTTTAAGAATTTGAATATTTGTTCAGAT
>CAZDKB010000165.1:0-1843 GCA_964505885.1 uncultured Flavobacterium sp. | reverse complement strand
TTTGAGTATAACCAGCTTCTGCCATTAACAAAGCATGTTTCTTAGCTTCAGCCAGTTGACGATCTTTATTTACAACAACAACATCTTTTCCTTTTTGTAAGATATTCAAGTCGAATGCTTCATATGCTGATGTAGCAACTTTAGCCATACCAATAGCTAAGAAATGCTCTTGTAAAACATTCAATTGAACATCTCCTTGGTGGAATAAATCTTGAGCTCTTAATGCCATTTCTTTAGATCCTCCACCACCAGGAATCACACCAACTCCAAATTCAACCAATCCAATGTAGGTTTCAGCAGCCGCAACTACTTTGTCTGCATGCATAGATAATTCACATCCACCACCCAAGGTCATACCATGAGGAGCAGCTACTGTTGGAATAGATGAATAACGCATGCGCATCATTGTGTCTTGGAAGTACTTGATGGCATAATTCAATTCATCATACTCTTGTTCAACTGCCATCATAAAAATCATTCCGATGTTAGCACCAACAGAGAAATTAGCTGCTTGATTACCAACAACCAATCCTTGATAATCCTTTTCTGCTATATCAATCGCTTTATTAATTCCAGCTAAAACATCTGCACCAATCGTGTTCATCTTTGAACGGAATTCAACATTTAAAATTCCATCACCTAAATCTTGTACGACAACTCCAGAGTTTTTGAAAACTGCTTTTGACTCTCTGATGTTATCTAAGATGATAAAGGCATCTTGACCAGGTTTTTTAACTTGTTTCTTTGCAGGTATATCATAATAGAAAGTAGCTCCATCTTTAACAGTGTAGAAAGATTTTTCTCCATTATTTAGCATTTCAGTAATCCATAGAGCAGGTTCTTTACCTTCTGCTTTCATCAACTCGATTCCTTTTTCGATTCCTATAGAATCCCAAATTTCAAAAGGTCCGTTTTCCCATCCAAATCCAGCTCTTAAAGCATCATCAATTCTATATAATTCGTCAGAAATTTCAGGAATTCTGTTTTGTACATAAGCAAACATAGCAGCAAAACTCTTTCTGTAGAACTCTCCAGCTTTGTCTTTACCTCCAACAAGAATTGGGAACCTCTCTATTACATTATCAACAGTTTTGGTTAAGTCGAGGGTTGCGAACTTAGCTCTCTGCTTTTTTCTATATTCTAATGTATTCAAATCAAGAGAAAGAATTTCTTTCTTACCATCATCTCCTACGACTCTTTTGTAGAACCCTTGCTTGGTTTTACTACCTAGCCAATTGTTCTCCATCATAGTGTTTACAAAATCTGGAATTTCAAAGATGTGTCTCATTTCATCCTCAGGACAATTATCCTTTACACCATTTGCAGTATGAACAAGAGTATCTAAACCAACAACATCGATGGTTCTGAAAGTTGCCGATTTAGGTCTACCTATAACTGGTCCCGTTAATTTATCTACTTCTTCGATAGTTAATCCCATTTCTTTTACGATATGGAACAAGCTAGAAATTCCAAAAATTCCAATTCTGTTACCAATAAATGCAGGAGTATCTTTGGCTAGAACCGATGTCTTTCCTAAAAACTTATCTCCATACATCATCAAGAAATCTGTTACTTCTTGCTTGCAGTTAGGTCCTGGTACCACTTCGAAAAGTTTCAAGTAACGAGGAGGATTAAAGAAGTGAGTAACCGCAAAATGCTGCTGAAAATCTTCACTTCTTCCTTCATTCATAAATTGAATAGGAATACCGGAAGTATTAGAAGTAATTAAAGTACCGGGAGTTCTATATTTTTCTACTTGCTCGAATACTTTTTGCTTGATATCCAAACGTTCAGTAACCACTTCCATCACCCAATCTACATCTTTAATTTTAGACATGTCGTC
>CAZDKB010000164.1:0-1989 GCA_964505885.1 uncultured Flavobacterium sp. | reverse complement strand
CTTCAGAACCACCAATAATGGATGGTTCTTCTAAGTTCTTCGTTGAAGCTTTGGAAAAAGCGGGTATCCTTGAATTAGAGGCTGAAATTGATGAATATATTGTAAAGGATATCATTTCCTACAAAGATGAAGAAACGGGTAGTGAGATCATTTTAATGCCGGCCGATGAATATCAAGTAACTACAATGGTTGATTTTGGTACTAAAATCTTAGGAACCCAAAATGCTACGTTGAACAATATTTCCGATTTTAAAGAAGAGATTGCAGCAGCCAGAACTTTTAGTTTCTTGCATGAGATTGAAATGTTGCTCGAGAATGATCTTATCAAAGGAGGAGACCTAAATAATGCTATAGTTTATGTTGATAAGAAGTTGTCTGAAGAGACAATGAAAAAATTACAGATAGCATTCAAAAAGGATAATATCAAAGTAAAACCGAATGGAATTTTAGACAATCTAACATTGCATTGGGCGAATGAAGCAGCAAGACATAAATTATTAGATGTAGTAGGTGATCTTGCATTGGTAGGCACAAGAATTAGAGGAAAGGTAATTGCCAATAAACCTGGACATCTTGTAAACACTATGTTTGCAAAGAAACTTTCGAAGATTATAAAGCAAGAGAAGCGTAATTATGTTCCAGAAGTAGATTTAAATGCACCTCCATTGATGGATGTGGTTAAAATCATGGAAATGCTTCCCCATAGACCTCCATTCTTATTAGTAGATAAAATCCTAGAGTTAACTGAAACTCATGTGATAGGAATGAAGAATGTAACGATGAATGAACCCTTCTTTGTTGGACATTTTCCGGGAGCACCCGTAATGCCTGGGGTTCTTCAAATTGAAGCAATGGCTCAAACTGGAGGAATATTAGTTTTAAATACTGTGCCAGATCCAGAAAACTACTTGACCTATTTATTAAAGATAGATAACGTGAGGTATAAGCATCAAGTGGTGCCTGGTGATACATTGATCTTCAAATTAGATCTTATGTCTCCTATCAGAAGAGGTATTTGTCAAATGCAAGCGCATACCTATGCCAATGGTAAATTGGTATCTGAAGCAGAGATTATGGCTCAAATCGTAAAAGTTAAATAATTATGAATCAGCCATTAGCATACGTTCATCCTCAAGCCAAAATTGCCAGAAATGTGGTGATAGAGCCTTTTACTACCATTCATGCAAATGTTGAAATAGGTTCTGGAACTTGGATTGGTTCCAATGTTACCATCATGGAAGGAGCTAGAATCGGCAAGAACTGTAGAATCTTTCCTGGTGCTGTTATTTCGGCAATTCCACAAGATTTAAAGTTTGAAGGTGAGGATTCCTTAGCAGTTATTGGAGATAATACCACAATACGTGAATGTGTAACTGTAAATAGAGGGACTAACGCTTCAGGTAAAACAGTGATCGGTAAGAATGTACTCATCATGGCTACTGCGCACATTGCTCATGATTGTATGATCGGAGATAACGCGATTGTAGTGAACGGTGTTGCCTTAGCAGGTCATGTAGTGATTGGAAATCATGCTATTATAGGTGGTCTTGCGGCAGTTCATCAGTTTATACATATTGGAGATCATGCAATGGTTTCCGGTGGGGCTCTAGTTAGAAAGGACGTGCCACCATTTACTAAAGCAGCAAAAGAACCTCTGTCTTATGTAGGAATCAATTCAATTGGATTGCGTAGAAGAGGCTTTTCAACAGATAAGATTAGAGAAATACAAAATATCTACAGAATCCTTTATCAAAGTAATCTAAATAATACCCAAGCTATGGAGAAGATCGAGGCTGAAATGGCTGCGACTCCTGAAAGAGATGAGATTTTACTCTTTATTCGTAATTCTCAGCGTGGTATTATGAAAGGTTATTGGGGAGGATAATTAATACAAACAAATGGCAACAACATCAGACATTAAAAAAGGATTATGCATTAAGTATAATCATGATATCTATAAAATTATCGAGTTTTTACATGTTAAACCAG
>CAZDKB010000163.1:0-1997 GCA_964505885.1 uncultured Flavobacterium sp. | reverse complement strand
AAGGTGAGCACCAATTAAATGTACGTTGGGATGGCAGCGGAATCTGGGAAGGTTTTATTCCAGGAGTTGGAAAAGGAAACTTGTACAAATACAAGATTCAGAGTAGCCATAATGATATTGTTACTGAAAAAGCGGATCCATATGCAAGACGATGTGAACATCCTCCTAAAACAGCATCTGTTGTTTGGGAAGATGATTATGCTTGGGAAGATAGGAAGTGGATGAACAATCGTAAGAAAAAGAACGCAATTGATGCTCCTTTTTCTGTATATGAAGTACATCTTGGATCCTGGAAGCGAAAAGGGAATAATGAGTTCCTAAGCTATAAAGATTTGGCTGAAGACCTAGTAAACTATGTCTCTGATATGAATTTTACACATGTAGAGTTCATGCCTATTATGGAGTATCCATACGATCCATCATGGGGATATCAATTAACAGGATACTTTGCTCCTACTTCTCGATTTGGAGAACCCGATGATTTTAAATATTTAGTAGATAAATTTCACGAAGCTGGAATTGGAGTCATTTTGGATTGGGTGCCTTCTCATTTTCCTTCGGATGATCATGGGCTAGGATTTTTTGATGGTTCACATTTGTATGAACATCCAGATAAAAGAAAAGGGTACCATCCAGATTGGAAAAGTTTGATTTTCAATTATGGAAGAAATGAAGTAAAATCTTTTTTGATTAGTAATGCTATTTTCTGGTTAGATCAATATCATGCAGATGGTTTGCGCGTTGATGCCGTTGCATCAATGCTCTTTTTAGATTACTCAAGAGAAGATGGAGAATGGGAACCTAACCAGTTTGGTGGTCGAGAAAACCTTGATGCTATTGCATTTATGAAAGAGATGAATGAAGCAGTCTATTCCTCTTATCCTGATGTTCAAACGATTGCCGAAGAATCAACTTCATTTCCGATGGTTTCTAGACCTACTTACATAGGTGGGTTAGGTTTTGGTATGAAATGGATGATGGGTTGGATGCACGATTCCTTGCAATATTTTTCTAAAGAACCAATTTACCGAAAACACCATCAGAATGAGTTGACGTTTAGTTTGAACTATGCATTTACCGAGAACTTTATGTTACCACTTTCTCACGATGAAGTGGTCTACGGTAAACAATCTATCTTAGGTAAAATGCCTGGAGACGAATGGCAACGTTTTGCCAACTTACGCCTGCTTTATAGTTTTATGTACACACATCCTGGAGCTAAGTTACTGTTTCAAGGAGGTGAGTTTGGACAGTCTGGTGAATGGAATTTTGAACAAAGTTTGGATTGGCACTTACTAGATCATGATGTTCACAAAGGAGCGAAAGCCTGTGTAAAAGGACTGAATACTTTGTACAAAAAAGAAAAAGCGCTATTCCAGAATCAATTTACTGCGGAAGGATTTGAGTGGATCGATCATGGTGATCATGAGAACTCTGTTATCTCTTATATAAGAAAAGGAAAGGATGAAAAAGATCAGGTAATTGTCATTTGTAATCTTACGCCGATTCCAAGAGAAAATTATAGAATTGGAGTGCCAAAAGCTGGAAATCTTAAAGAAATTTTTAATTCGGATGCAAAGAAATTTAATGGTACTGGCGACTATCATAACAAGAAAATAGCTACTCAAGATATTGAGTGGAATTTTAGAGATAATTCCGTTGAGTTAAATCTTCCACCATTAGGAATGATGGTTTTTAAATATGAAAAGTAGAATTATCTAATTCTACTTTTCTAAATACGCCCAGGTAAAATTAGGGTGATGCCCATCTTTTCGAACCATTTTTACCCACAGCAAAGTCATATGTTCTAAGTGCAAAGCCTGATCTAGATTTCCTGTATCCAACATTTCAAAACCTAAATCTTTAATCAAAGGTTGAAACTGTTCTTTAGATTCTGAGTCATTTCCAGCAATCATCATCACGGGTTTTACATTATAATTTGGAAAATTAGAATCTTCGAAATTCTCAAATCCATAAATAGTAAAAGCTTTTATCAC
>CAZDKB010000162.1:0-1999 GCA_964505885.1 uncultured Flavobacterium sp. | reverse complement strand
TTTGGATAAAAAACACCAATTATCACAAAGGGATTTAACCATCTTCTTCTGTGACCCTCCGATGTAGTGCCTAGAAAGAGGTGTATATCCTTCGTTTTTGTGAAATTATCGAAATATTGCTTTTTTACTTTTTGTAGTGCTGCTTTTTCATCGCCGTTTGCAGCTCTTAGTGTTTTCCAATAAAGTGCTCCAATTTCCCAGTCTTCAATCATCAGTCTTGGTGTCTTTCCTTCAGCGTCTCTAAATTTATAATAGAACTTGTACGGGACCTTAGGAATCATTTGAGTCGGATCATCATTGACATCACTTGCAAAGAGATCCAACTGTAGTCTTATTTCTTTCCAAACTGGCTTCCAATCACGTTCATCTTCTTCAATTTCAAAGTCTAGAATCTCGGTGGGCCTGAATGTGGCTAGTGAAACATTCTTTGGTTCTTTAGAATCTTCTATTAGTCGATCAATGCTGTCGTAAACATTGGCAAGACAATACTTCTTTCTTTCAGACCAATTGAAAGAGGTATCTAGTCGCCCTAGAAATTTAATGTCTCGAAAATCGTAGTACTCAGGAGAATGGCTTTCCGGACGGAAGTCATCTGACCGTTTCTTTAGATCGATTTCAATCCAATTGTATTTAACATTATTGACTTTTCCTCCTTTTTTTAAGTCAACTAGAAAGCTTAGAGGTACAGGATAAATTCGTATCCAGCTGCCATCTTCAAGTACGCCAGCTGTGCAAACAAGTTCGGCATAGCTTCTTGAAGGAAGTGGGTAAGTTGTTACAGTCAGCAGAACTTTCTTACGTGCCATTTACAAATTCTTATAAGGAATATTCCATTCGGGAAGGGAGGTTAACATGTTTAATACGCGTCCTCTGTGGCACATGCAAACCTCTTTTTCGAAACAAGTAATTGCTACTCTATTGTATTTCTTAACCAGTTCGAATAACTCCTGAATAGAATCGAAATTATTCTTCAAAGTGGTTTCTTCATATTCCGAAAAAAGTTCGTTGTAGTCGCACATGCTAACCAACTTTTTTCTTTTTTCAGATTCAATACCTAATTCAGGAATATGTAGGTATTTAATTCCAATGCTCTCACAAGCATTCTTTAGTTGTGATTTGGAAAAACCATATTTCATGCTGAATGAGTTTTTCCTGACATCGCAAAGTAGTTTCACATCATTGATGATGAGTTTATTCAAGTAAGTTTCTAAGCTGATACCCTCGTAACCAATTGTAAAGAATTCTTGACTTGTTTTAGACCTATTTTGCTTTTCAACAGTAGCTAGTTCATCATCTGAGAGAATATCTTTTGCTATCTGACTTTTTGTAGCGTAAAATGGATACTTCAAGTAAGTATATTTGACCAGTTCTTTTTGAGAAAAAGTTTCGGTCTCCTTTTTCACTTTGTGAATTGAAGATTGGTCTTCCTTTTTGAGTTCGGAAAAGAAACTAGAATTGTTTGCTAGGACCCATTTGGATGACTTTCCGTTGTTTTTTGAATCTACAAATCCATATTTACCAAGAGTTAACAGATCCTGATGGGCATGGAAAGAGAAGCATCCGAACTTATATGGCACAAAGTCATAGGACTTTATTTCTTGTTTCCGGGTTACAAGGAATAGTATTTTTTGGAAATAGGTGTGATTGAGTTTTCCTCCGTATGCCTCCAAAATACCTAGGATAAGCTTGCGCCTGTAATACATGTTGCAAATTTACAAATCATTATGTTGTCTTATATACTAATAGTATTTCACTCAATGCGATGCGTTTGGCCCCGCCGCCGGCTGTTGGGTTGATGGTTTTGGCTTTGTAGCCAAGGCAAGATACTATTGTTTGTAAGGAAGGCAAGGCCGGTTGTGCGGGGCTTGTCTTGTGGCGGTGAAAGCGCTGTTATGTGACCTGTTTGTTGGCAGGAACTCCTAAAGTGAGATCTCTCAGAGGGAATAATTCTAAGCAGATTTCTTAAAGAAATGGGAATAGGTTAAATTAATGACAAGGG
>CAZDKB010000161.1:0-2052 GCA_964505885.1 uncultured Flavobacterium sp. | reverse complement strand
AAGATCTTCTTACAGAAGCAGAAGATCAAATTGGAAAATGCGAGTGTATTGATGAGATCAACATCTATGCCCATGGTGGACCAGGAAAGATCTACTTAGACAAAGGCGGCGCAAAAACAGATGATGATACAATTAATGAAGCAAAACAGGATCTCAAAGATTTAGCAGCTCTTTTCTGTCCTGATGGAGTAGAGATTTACCTTAAATCTTGCAGTGTATGTAAAAAAGATAATGGTTTTGCACAGGAATTAGCTAATGCAACAGGGGCAACAGTACATTGTCACAGCAATACTTATTCTGCTTTTGGCATAAAGGGAGATTCTGCTACTGATGTAACAGTTAAACCACAGGCGGATAAAGTTGCACTTCCTGATCCAAGACCGTTTTGTCCTCCTAATAGCTGCTGTCCTTTGAAGTGTTTTGTTGCAGATGTAGGTTTAACGATTAAGTCTTGGCTTTTTGATTGAAAATGTGGGAAAACTTTTGTGTTTGGAGGTTTTATGCTTCGTGAAATTATAGTACTACTTCTTTTTATAAGTTGTATTCTAACACTAACAAGCTGTTCTCAGTCCTATCGTGATTCATATGAGGGAATTACTCCTGAGGAATTGGCCAATCTCTCAACTCCTGTCTACCCTGGAGATGATACTTTGATTACCATGGAGCTTTATAAGTGGAAAGAAAGTTCTAGCCCTGATGAGTTTATCAAAAAGATTCTTATTGTTTCGAAGACATCTCATAAAGAAGTTCGAAGGACTTTAAAAAGTTTTATTGTTTCAAGCATATTACCAAACTACATTAGAGAGATTCCGGAACATATGGAGTATTCTAAAATTCTTTACTCTTATTATCCTGATCAAATGCCTCAATGGTTAGTCGATTTATTAAGTAAAGATCTTGAGACACGAATAGAACTTCGTAAGCAACTTGGAGTTGAGAAGGCTGAAAAGAATGAGACTGATTCTGAGGCTCAAGATTAATATGGCAAAGCAATTCTTTATTTTTGCAACCACTTGCTTTTTGTTGGTTGCTTTCACAAGTCACTGTTACGCAGTGACTTGTGTCACTTTAGGTAGAATTCATGAACTCCTGACTTATAGTATATAGTTAGGTCTTTTTTGGAGAAACGATTAATCTCAATTCGTAGGTGGGGTAAGAAATATATGAAAATTTTTGAGGATAGACCTTTATCATTTATCATTACCAAGATTATTGAAAAGAATTTACAAATTGCTTCAGCATGGTCAGAAGTTTATGGATATGCTCCAGATGCTGTAGCAGAATTACTTAGTCGCTCAAGACTTTGGCGACAAGTTTCATTATCAAGATGCCTTCGTGATTATAAAACAAAATTTTCAGAAGCGGAAGAAGAAGGACGTGTTGTCGTAGGCTACACAATTCTTGGTGCTTTGGTCGAAGGGAACATGAAAACAATTATTGCTCTTCACTATGAAGAGTATAAAAAGGATCCAGATGCTATACGCAGAAAGACAGGCGAGCTTATTGAACCTGATAAACTGTCAATTGAACAGCTTCGAACGTTTATTGATCGCCGTATTTGGAGAGAATCTCCAGAGATGGAAGATTATACGAAATGGAACAAATGGGTTTTGAAAATACAACAACAGCGCAATGCTATTCATGCCTTTAAAAATTGTAGTGTTGGTAACCAAGATGAATTATGTAATGACATTCGTAATTATTTTGACTTTCTCTGGTTCGCCTCAAGCTGTTTTCTCCCCGCACCAGATGAATACTATTAATAATTTTAAGATTCTAATAGATCCTTTTTCTAACGTTTTCTTCCCACCAAAGACAGTTACTTTCAGAGTAGAGCTTGAAAAGCTCCAAGCTATTTTTGGCTGCTTAGTCGAGTAATAGGACGAAGGCTTCGTTCCGTCACAATTCGTTTATTTAAGAATTCCCCTAGAGACTCAAGTTTTTGGACAATATCAAGATTAAGATCAAGTAATCTTAGATAGTGGTTAACATGAGCCCGTGAAGTTTGAAGTTTTTGTGCAAGTTCTGCCTGAGATTCTGCCTCACCTCTTT
>CAZDKB010000160.1:0-2135 GCA_964505885.1 uncultured Flavobacterium sp. | reverse complement strand
TAATACACAATAGCCCCGCAATTTTTGCCGGAGTTGATCCAGAAGATGGTAAGTTCTTTGTCGCTAAGAAAGGCATCTTCAATAAGAATCCACAGACCTTCAAGAGCATTGAAGATATCAACAATGGTGGTCTTTCTGGTGAACTAAAAGACAAGTTTACTCTTGCGTTCAATGAGTTTTCCAAGTTGGGAATCAAAAGCGGAGTCTATCAGGGTGACTTGATGTTCTCTAAAAGTGATCTACAAAAAGAGACAATCGATGGCGAAGACTATCTGACGTTTCAGCCCAACACAATTGTTTATGCCGTGCCAGTAGCGTCAGGTCTCGCTAAAAGAATTCGTAAAGCAAACATTGGCGTTGTCTGGCATACCACTTATGATGGTCCAAGTCTTCCTGAAATGAGTGCGAGTTTCGGTAAAGATATCGTAAAGAACTTCAAAGATATTCCTAGCGTTTGGCAAGATGATGCGACATATAAAGACGTTTCCGGGGTCGCGACATTTACCAAATCTGAAACCGATACACTAACTTCATATCTTTCAAACGCAGGTAAACTATTCCGAAGCATCCCGGCTGCCGCAATCGATGATATCGCTGGTAATGAAGAATTTCTAATGAGACTCAAAACTTTCAATAATACGAAGGTACGCGCGGGTAAGCCTATTACGAATCCAACACAACATGTAAGAGAACTTGTAGGTTATATTCGTGAGTATTACGAGAAAGAGGCTGCAAAGCGTAAGACTCCCTCCGGTAAGAAGGTTCAGACAGACAAGCAGGCTGCGGTCCTCTCATACTTCGACAAACATTATAGAAATCTAGTGAAAATCTATCAGATGGTTATCTATCTTGGTAATGCGAAAGGCATGATTGTAGATAAGCTAAATAGGGCTGGGTCATTGAATACGTTTTTGAGGACTCAGAATGGATTTTCTGTCACGAATCAGGAAGGATATGTCGCGATTGATCGAATTGGCAATGCAGTCAAGTTGGTCGATAGAATGGAGTTCTCACGGGCGAATTTTTCTCCAGACGTAATTAAAGGTTGGCAAAAATAAATGCAAACGTTCTTAGAGTTCAAGATGGATATTCCGAAGCCAAAAGAAACTTTGGGTATCACTCGCGACAAAATGCCCCAAATCGCTTCCAAAGATTATGATGAATTTATAAATTATTTGAAAAAAAATGATGTAAAAATGACAAAAAGGAAAGTGCCAGCAAAAATATTAAAACCTATTCAGAAAGAATTTTCTAAGGGTGGTGTAGAAAAATCTATGATAAGAAGTATTGGTGGGGGTGTTCCAAAACCATTGATTGCTTCTTCTGACAATTATATTATCGATGGTCATCATAGGTGGTTGGCTACAAAAAATATCGATTCTAATGAGCCTATTGAGATTTATCAAGCAAACATTACAGTACAAGATTTACTTGCACTTACACTAGGATTTTCAAAAGTTACATTCAAGGAGATTTATAAATGAAAAGATTTACACATTTTCTTCAAGAGGAATATGAAGAATTAGTAGAGAAACTTATCACATTCGGTAATAGGGCATATCCAAAGTTCGGCACAGTTGTCATTATGGCAGGTGGTGCTGGTTCAGGAAAAGGTTTCGTAAAAAATAAGTTGATAGGAGTGGAAGGATTTACCTTTGATGTAGATGATATCAAGAAACTTGCATTGAAAGCAGATGGATTGAATGCTAAAGTCAAACAGGAGCTAGGCATCGATCTTTCTAAATTGAATTTGTCAAATCCAGATGATGTTAGTACAGTACATGAAATCATTGGAGACTATTTGAAGATTGATGATAAGCGTTTAGAAGCAATGTATAGAAGTATTATTTCATCTTCTCCGGACAGAAAGCCAAATATGATTTTTGATGTTACTTTGAAAAATCTAGGCAAGCTTGATAAACTTACAAGAGCAGTAAAAAAGTTAGGATATGATTCGAAGAATATTCATATTGTATGGGTTGTAAATGATATTGAAGTTGCTAAGGTACAAAATCTTTCGCCAGGGCGTGGGCGAGTTGTTCCTACAGAGATTTTGGTAAACACTCATAGAGGCGTTAGTCAGACTATGATGGACATTATACAGATGGGTAAAAAGATCAAAACATATTTGGATG
>CAZDKB010000159.1:0-2172 GCA_964505885.1 uncultured Flavobacterium sp. | reverse complement strand
CCAGAGATCCAATAGGCTATGTTGATGGACTGAATTTACTGTCCTATGTCAATAATAATGTTCAACGTTATACTGATCCTCATGGGTTTTGCGTTTGTAATTGGGATAAAGAAACTATCGATGTCAAAGGTGCTTATCGCGAAAGTAAAAATCCTAAAAAAGCTGGCGGAAAACAAAAAAAGAAAGGAGCTGGAGATATTGGACTTGATGCTAATACATGGAGCACAGAAATTGAGTCGTTTAAAGACCTTCTTACAGAAGCAGAAGATCAAATTGGAAAATGTGAGTGTATTGATGAGATCAACATCTATGCTCATGGGGCATCTGGAGCTATCTTTCTTGATAAAGGCGCAGCAGCAACAGATGATAAGGCAATTGCAGAAGCAAAACAGGACCTAAAGGACCTTGCGGCTCTTTTTTGCCCTGATGGAGTAGATATTTATATTAAAGCTTGTAGCGTATGTAAAAAAGATAATGTTTTTGCACAGGAATTAGCCAACGCAACCGGAGCAACGGTACATTGTCACAGTGGTGTCTATTCTGCTCTTGGTATAAAGGGAGATTCTTCCGCTGATGTAACAGTTAAACCGCAAGCAAACAAAGTTGCACTCCCTGATACAAGACCAATTTGCCCCCCTGACAGCTGTTGTCCTTTTAAGTGTTTTATTGCAGATGTAGGTTTAACATTTGAATCTTGGTTTGATTAAAAGTGTGGAAGAACCTTTATATTTGGAGGACTTATGACTCGTAGAATTATAGTACTACTTCTTTCTATAGGCTGTATTTCAGTATTAATGAGCTGCTCTCAATCCTATCGTGATTCATATGAAGGGATTACTCCCGAGGAATTGGCAAATCTTTCAACTCCTGTTTATACTGGAGACATAGGTTTAATACTTGATGAGCTTTATAAATGGAAAGAAGATTCTACTTCTGAGGAGCTTACTCGTAAAATTGTGATTGCTTCACAGACCTCTAATAAAATGGTTCAAACTACTTTGAAATTATTTATTGGTAGAGTTATGCTTCCTACTACTAAAGAGGATATTCCAGAGCATATGGAATACTCAAAAATTCTTTATTCTTATTATCCTGATAGATTACCAGAATGGTTAGTTAGCTATATGAACAAAGATATTCCTTCTTTTGTCGAACTCCGTAAGCAACTTGGTGTTGAGAAGGCTGAAAAGAATGAGACTGATTCTGAGACTCAAGATTAATATGGCGAAACAATTTTCTATTTTTGCAACCACTTGCTTTTTGTTGGTTGCTTTCACAAGTCACTGTTATGCAGTGACTTGTGTCACTTTAGCTGGAGCCTCAAAACCCTCGACTGTGGTTGCAAAAAAGGCCTTTGATAATGGCACTACTCTGGGAAATGCACCTAACTCTTTAGAGAGAGTTTACGTAAATGGAAGGTCAATTGATGAACCCTTACTCGCCGCTATCGATGGTGATGGTGATGGTTTATTAAACACGAGTAAAAACCCAACTAATGGGGTTGGCGGCGTTGACTTTGAGTACTACTATCTATGTAATCGCTTAGGTTCTGTCATGGGCCTTTTAGATGCAGATAATGCCGATCGTGTATTAGAATATTATCGCTACGAAGTTTATGGCTCTCCAACTGTTCTTCCGGTTGTAGATGTTGCTCCAGTCGACGGAATAGAGGATACGATACTCGATCTGGAAGATAATAACCTCTTGATGTTAGATACAAGAGCTGGAGCTGATGGAATCTTAGGCACTGCCGATGATATTCTTGAAGCAGGTAGAATAAGCAACTTCTTGAATACTTATATGTTTACCGCTCGCCGCTTCGACGACATCACCGGCCTCTACTACTACCGTCATCGTTATTATGATCCAGTATCTGGTAAATTCATTTCCAGAGATCCAGCTAAATCTCCATGGAATAATTTGTATGGATATGTCAAAAACAGGCCATCTCGTCTCATTGAGCCCCTAGGGCTTCAAGGAAGATCAACAGAACCTTATATGCACCCTAAGCGTGGATCTGTCGACCCACGATCTCCGTATGAAAAGGAACAAGATAAAGCTGAAGCGGAAGTTGCAGCAGAACGAGCAGCTAGAGAAGAAGAACGAAAAAAAGAACGCGAGGCAGAGATAAGGGCAGAACAAAGAGAACGGTGTGACCCTGGGTCTGGCTGT
>CAZDKB010000158.1:0-2314 GCA_964505885.1 uncultured Flavobacterium sp. | reverse complement strand
TTCGTCACACCCCTCTATCTGTTGATCTTTTTGATCTTATTTAACATATTGTCTAAATCAAACAGGGAGGGATGGGGCTCGTTTATATTGCCTATGACATCATGCTACAACATATAGTTGCAGTGAAAACTTTTAAAAGGAAGAGTACATCTACAGTCAATTTAAATCAGATGCGATTTAGTAGTGAATCCCAAATATGGCTAAATCTTCCAGGACATCCTAATGTTGCAACAGCTATCTCAGCATTAACTATTGAAGGAAACCCATCGCTTATTTTGGAATATGTTGAGGGAGGATCGCTTCGGGAATGGATCGGGCAGTTCAGACTCACAGGAAACTTACAGCTAATAATCAGATTCGCCATAGATATTTGTAGGGGTATGAGACATGCTCACAATCACGGTGTTCAAGCACATAGAGATCTAAAACCTGACAATTGTCTTATCACTAGCTCTCATGAACTCAAAGTTACTGACTTCGGATTGGCGCGGTCTTTAGACACAGTAATATTGCCAGAATCCCCTTTACTGTATAACATAAAAGGTTTTGATAAACTGGAAATAGATATTGGAACAAGTGGTGCAGCCTTCGGAACCGCGGCTTACATGCCACCCGAGCAATTCAATAATGCAAAAGCTGTCAACGCAAGTGCAGATATTTATTCCTTTGGAATTATGCTATATGAAATGGTGTTGGGGCATCGTCCATTTCAGGGGAAGACTTTCCAAGAATTATACTTACTTCACAAACTTCAACCTGTTCCTGCTCTAGAAAACCTTCCTTCTGGAATTCGCTACATCGTTGGAAAATGCCTTGCTAAGAGACCTGAGAACAGGTTTTCCTCCTTTAAGGAGATCGAACTCTACTTACAAGACGCTTACAAGGCACTTACAAATAGTAATTATGCGATTAAGCGTACAAATCTGCCGTCAGCAGCATTTCTCAGCAATAAGGGGAGTGGATTATCGGCATTAGGCTATCATAAAAGAGCCTTGGAATACTTTGATCGTGCACTAGAGGTGGATTCCAGTAGAAAGATGATTTGGACACAAAAAGGCATAGCTCTTAGAGAGCTAAACCAGCTTGATGAAGCCAAAAGATGTCATAGGCAAGCACTTATAATTGATCCGAATTTTGAGATAGCATGGCTTAATCTGAGCACAGTACAATTTCAAGCGGGTGAACTCTAAGATGCTGAAGTTAGTTTGAGGAAAGCACTCAAAATTAATCCTAATTACCCAGAAGCCTTGTCAGGTTTAGGAGTATACTTTAGTCGAAGAGGACAGTCTGAAAAAGCTATAGAATTGCATGACATGGCTATTGCATGTAACCCTAAGTATGATAAGGCTTATATGTCGAAGGGCGTAGCATTAACACGTCTTGAATTGCATAAAGAAGCTCTCCAAGCATTTGATGAGGCGCTAAAAATCAATCGAGAGAATGCTAATATCTGGGCAAATGCTGCTGCCCCCTTGTTAGCACTTGGGCAGTTTGAGAGAGTGATTCAATATTGTTTACAAGCGCAACGTATAGAAGGCAAAAGCTGGAGAACTTCAATGTATCTAGCATCAGCGTATGCAAGCCTCAAACAGACTCCAGAGTTGCTTGATACCTGCTACACCTTAATAAGGTTAGATAATACGACAACACAAGCTTATTATTGGATTGCCGAAGGACTGTTTCAATCAGGTCAATTTGAAGAGTCTATCCCATACTTTGAGAAAGCATATCAGCTAGGAAAAAGTGAAGTAGAATCTATATTAGATGCCATAAGTGCTCATGTAGGAGAGGCAAATACATCTTTATGGCTAGCGAGAGGGCAATTTCATGAAAAAATGGGGGATGATGAACAAGCCATCATTATGTATGATAAGGTTCTAAACCTGAATCCAGATGCTGAACTAGCAGATTGGGTTTGGTACGCTAAGGCTTTAATCTATTATCGAATGGAACAATTCGATGAGTCCGCAGCCTGCCATAGTGAATCGCTCCGTATTAATCCAAACGATCACCAAACTTGGGCAAGTTTAGCAAAAATACAGACTGCTCGTGGAGATTATGCAAATGCGATAAGATGTGCAGATACTGCGCTATCCTTAAAACCCACTTATGCGACCGCTTGGAACAATAAAGCGCAAGCTCTCACTGAGACTCATGAATATACCCAAGCTATTTATTGCAATGAAAGAGCGGCTCAATTGCAACCCCATCCTGCATATGTTTCTAACAAGGGTTTACTGTATCTGAGAATGAAAGATAGTATCTTCCCAAAAAACAGGGGAAAAGAAGATTAAGAGGAGGCAGGGTGACCGCG
>CAZDKB010000157.1:0-2365 GCA_964505885.1 uncultured Flavobacterium sp. | reverse complement strand
GTCGGCAGGGTCCCTATATGTTTGGCGGAAACTTCGTCTATACTTCGGACAGTCGATTTCCTTCAGATACTCCGATCAAAGTTTTTGATCGCCGTGAATGGTAATCCTGAAAAATGATTCTCTTGACAAAAAATCTCCATAAGTTATAATGTCTATAGTGAGTGAGACGGAGATAGTAATGACTCAGTTTACCTACGACGAAAATCTTTTCAGTGACCTTTACAAAGAGGTTTATGGTGTTCGCCCGCGAGGAGGCGAGTGGATGACTGCTACTCCTGAGCGGAAGCAGGAAATCTGGGATCAACTTTGCGCGGCTCACGCGGCTGCAATGGATGACTATAATCGAGAGCAGAATGAGGGCATTGATATGTTCGAAACTCTCATTCAAAAAACTGTCAACTACGGCGCGCGGACATACGCGGAAGCGGTGAAGTGGATGGTACAGACTGCGCCAGATTACGCGGCTGATGATCCTATCGATTATCTCGAATATGAGTATAATCTGCCTTACGGATATCTCGCGGACTATCGCTGATGGCTAGTCATAATAAAACACTGAGTCCGGCTAAGTTCGATTTCATTAATACGAAAGGGCACCCATTCGTGGGTGTCACTTGGCGCGTACCAGGCTCTAAAGGCAATTCATATGAAGTCGATATGACTTCTAAAGGATTTCTCTGTACATGTATGGGCTTCGGCTTTCGGAGCAAATGCAAACATACTCTTGAAATTGCTAGAAGGATTGTTCCAGAAGATGTTTCTGATTTATAATGAAAATGAAAAACGAACGGGTGGTGGGTTTAATCCTAACGATTTTGATCCGAATGCCTGTATCCGAAAACACTTTGAAAACGAAGCATATTTGAAATTTATTCTAGGCGCTTCCGATGATTTTAGCGAGCGGCAGCAAGCGCGAAAAGAACTAGATATTTGTGAGCGGAAACAAAATTATTGGAAAAAGCATCCGCAATATGATCCTACGATTGCGGCGAGTGATATCAAGAAAATTAGACAAAAGTGGGCCTAGCGATAATGTTTAGTAAAGTGTCGTAGTTGATTGATGAAAGGTTCAATCTAAAATAATTTTTAGATAATCCAATTCAAGTTTAGCATTATCAGGGGAGAGGTCAAACCACTCCCCTTTTTTTCGTATGTGTCTTAAAGTTTCATGAATTTTCTTTTCTGCACTTCTCATTTCTTTTTCAGTGTCAAACTCTATATAATGGTGAACGACAATCTTTTCTGGATGACTTGTTTGAATGGTTCTCAATCGTGTTTGAAGATTATTTGTAAAACCTATTTTAACGGTAGATGAATTCTCTGGACCCATTGCATATACATAATAAGTCATGGTTTTATTCCAAGATCATTTTCTGTAATTACTGTAAACTCCCATAGTCTATCATCACAATATTCTTTTGCTGCTTTCCATTTTGCTTGATTGACTGCATATGTATAGACTTCATTTATATATTTTTTAGTTTTTCTTTTTTGTACTTTAGGACCATCTACTTGATATTGAGGTTTTATTTCAATGAGAAGAGTTTTTGAAGCGCCGTCAGACTTCTTTATTTTCGTTAGAAAGTCTGGATAATATCTTCTAACTTTACCTGTAACTGGGTCTCTGTAAGGAATGATTATTTCTTCAGAGGACCACCAAATAACGCTTGGGTGATCGTCCAAGTATTTTTGTACTCTTAGTTCCCATGATGATCTATAAATAACATTCGATGGATCACCACGGTATTTTGAAGGATTTTTAAGTTGATAGCGACCTTGTATATATGCCATATAAATAACTAAAAGAACTCCTACACTCAAGGTATATATATGGAACAACTTAGTAATCAAGACATACAAGAAGCTAAAATTCGAAGTTTAACAAATGAACAAGGCAGGGGTGTTGTTGATGAATTCACTTCTAAAGGCGCTAAAAGAGGAGAAGGGCTTTTCCCGGGAAATTTATTTTTTCCTAATGATTTGAGTGTTGAAGAGAGAATGAAATTTCAAATTTTCAAAGAGTATAAATTTGATCGTACAGAAGAGACTGAATCTGAAGTTCTATCTAACATATATCTGCCAATACCTCAAAATTTGGCAACCGCTTATAGGGCGGAATATGAACAAGCTGAATTGGGTTTTGTAGGGCGAACGGCGGCAGACGCGGCTGATGGTGATTTTGCTGGCGCTTTTAATGGTGAAAATCTTGGTGGTGGCGCTTTGAATCTCTTGGCACAAGCTTTGACCTCCGGTGGAGCTGGTGCTATTGCGGGCAGTGCGATTGGAGGAAAATTCGGTTCTACATTAGCTGGTTTATTGGGTGGCACTGGATTTACACAAGCCGCTAAAGGTGCGATGGTTGGTG
>CAZDKB010000156.1:0-2631 GCA_964505885.1 uncultured Flavobacterium sp. | reverse complement strand
GGTTTCTCGAAATCGTTCATTAGAATCTCCGTTCCGTAGTAGATCTGAGGAGTTCTTGGCATCATTAAATAATATGCCAATGCCATTTTAGTTTTGGCCACATCTCCTTTTAACTGAGTAAATACACGAGACATATCGTGGTTGTCTGGGAAGACCATAATGTCTTTCGGAGTTGGATAAATAAAGTCATTTGCCAATCCTTCGTACATTTTTACTAATCCAGTTCCCCAAGTCTCTTCCTCATTCAAGGCATCGATTACGGTTTGCTGCATAGCAAAATCCATAGAGGACCTTAAGTTCGAATCATATCCGTCTTTATTGTTATTTCCATCTTGCCAATAAGCGATTAATAGCGGATTATAACTCCACTCCTCACCTACAATATTGAAGTTTGGATATTCATTCATAATGGCTCCTGCCCAATCCGACATAAAGTCTTTGTCTGGGTAAGGATAGGTATCTTGACGAATTCCGCCCAAACCTAGCGCCTCAATCCACCAAATACTATTCTGAGTGATATACTTCGCCATAAATGGGTTACGCTGATTCAAATCTGGCATTCCAGACACAAACCAACCATCAGCCATCCATTTTTTATCGATGTCTGCCGCGTAATTATCTTGATTAGAAGTTCTTTTATGATTAGAAGTATTGGTTGTTTGCCAATTCCAGTTGTCTATGTTCTTTTCGTAGTTCTCTTGGTCATTTACCCAATCAGAAAAAGGCAGGTCCTTCATCCACCAGTGCTCTAATCCGCAGTGATTCGCTACTTGATCCATGATCAACTTGATTCCTCTTTTACGACCTTCATCAGCCAACTTTTTGTACTCTTCAAAAGTTCCAAAGCGAGGGTCTACCTCATAGAAGTTGGTCATTGCGTATCCATGATAGGACTGTGCTGGCATATCGTTGGTCAGTAAAGGTGATGACCAAATGGCCGTGAATCCCATATCTGCGATATAATCTAGCTCAGAAGTGATCCCTGCGATATCTCCACCATGACGAGCATAGTTATCTTTTCTGTTGATAGCTTTCTCGTTAAGCGTTTCATTGATATCATTATCGGGATTACCGTTCGCAAATCTATCTGGAGTAATCAAATAGATCACATCAGAGCTATTAAAACCAACAAACTCCTCTGAAGGCTTGGTTTTATCATACAACCAATAGGTATGTTTCAATTCAGATCCGTCTTCGGTTGTAAAGACAATATTGAAGTTTCCACTTAAAGCCGACTTATCGATCTCCAAATCCAAGAACAGATAATTAGGACTCTTGGCTGTGTGTTGCTTCTTGATGCTCACTCCTCGATAATCAATAGAGGCCGTTGCAGCTCCGATATTTGGGTGCTTCACCAATAGCTGTAGCTCAGGGTTTTTAAATCCGACCCACCAGTTTGGTGGCTCAACACGTTCAATATCAGTTGATATATCAGTTATGATAGGTGCTAAAGGCTCACTTTTACATGAAGCCAAAACTAGCAGTCCACACAGTGTTAACAGGTAGATACTTCTTTTCATGATTTTGGGTTTGACAGTTATACTGTTACTAAGTTATTAGGGGTAACTATAACGATCTTACCATTCACAAGAATGGTCAATTCGTCTCCACTATCCAACTCGAAGTTGGTTTCGTCTTGGTTGACGTTTACCTTCAAGACCTGATTTCTAAAATTGATCTTAAACGAGTATCCTTTCCATTGTTTCGGAATTCGCGGTTCAAAAGACAACTTCCCTTCTTTAACTCGCATTCCTCCAAACCCTTCTACTATACTCATCCAGGTTCCCGCCATCGATGTGATATGCAGACCTTCATGTACTTCGTGATTGTAATCGTCTAGATCCAATCGGGAAGTTCTTAGATAGAAGGTATATGCCTGATCCATTCTGTTAAGTTTCGCTGCTTGCACAGAATGTACACATGGAGAAAGTGAGGATTCATGAACGGTAAATGGCTCATAGAAATCGAAATGACGCTCTAAATCTTCAGTAGAGAAATGATCCTCGAAGAAATAGAATCCTTGTAAGGTGTCTGCTTGTTTAATATAAGGAGATCTTAAGATGCGATCCCAAGACCAATGCTGATTGATAGGTCGTTGACTCTTGTCGAGATCTGCAACAGTAACCAAGTCTTTATCTAAGAAACCATCTTGCTGTAAGAATACCTGATGCTCTTCAGAAAATGGGAAGAACATATTATCTGCGACTTCTTTCCATTTTTCGATCTCAGTATCTCTTAATTCTACCTTAGACATGATTCTTACATAGTCTGGGTTGAATTCAGTTTTTACTTTCTGAATATTCTCAATCGCATAATCGATACACCATTTAGCGATATAATTGGTATACCAGTTGTTATTGATGTTGTTCTCGTACTCATTTGGACCTGTTACACCCAAGATCACATACTTGTTCTTATTTGTAGAATAGGTAGCTCTTTGATGCCAGAAACGAGCAATCCCGATCAAGACTTCTAGTCCCTTTTCAGGAATATAACTGTAGTCGTTTGTAAATCGGTGATAATTGAAAATAGCAAATGCTATTGCACCATTTCTATGGATCTCTTCAAAGGTGATCTCCCATTCGTTATGACATTCTTCTCCATTCATGGTCACCATTGGATATAAGGCTG
>CAZDKB010000155.1:0-2800 GCA_964505885.1 uncultured Flavobacterium sp. | reverse complement strand
CCAAAGTAACTCCTTTTGGTACTTTAATAATGATCTTCTTTTTGATCTTTACTTTCTTGTCATTGATGATCAGTTCATCTGAATCTGTTTGGATCACAAATTTATTTCCCTTAGCCTTTTTGAATTCTTCTCTTACTTTGGCAAGTTCTGCTTTGATCTTCTTACGATCTACTTTTTTCAATTCCTCTCTAGCCTCTTTTAAAGACTCTTCAACAAGCTTCTCCACTTCAATGTTCTTCATGGCTTCTTCGGCAATCTTTAATGATTCTTCTACCAATTTTCCAACATTGATGTTTTCATATTCTTTCTTAGCCTTTTCAAGTTCTTTCTTGATCTGAGCCTTGTTCTTCTTCATTTCTTCTTGCCACTCCTTATACTCTTTCGACTTTTTGAATTTCTCCCAGTCTTTCTTATTCTTGATCTTGATATTCTTCATACTATCTTTCCATTGAAAGAAGTAGTTCTTACCATTCTTAGAATATTCTTCAAAGTCAAATTCCATATTATCAAGATCGATTACGAACTTTTCAAAGTCGATTTCTGGAATTTCAATATTGATCTCTGGGATATTGATCTCAGGAATCACAATCTCTGGAATGTCTATCTCAGGGATATCGATTTCTGGAATCACAAAGTTCTCTGGATCGAAGATCACAAATTCGTTTCCGAATTGGAAAGAGTTTCCTCCTCCTACAACAATTCTTACCTTGTTGCTATTCCCCATAGCCTCGAACTTATAATTCTTAAAGTACTTTTCAGCCTCTTCTTTGGTAAGGCCATCAATTTCTATGGTAGCCTTCACGTCTACTTGGTTCTTTCTCCAAGTTTGTACTTCAACATCGGCATTAGAAGCGTTGATCTCTACAACAGCATCCTTTTTGATGTTAAAGGTTTCGCTATAATTCTTGCTCTGTTTCTGGGCAAATACGGCCGCAGTAAATACAAGCAAACAAGCAGTTATTAGATTTTTACGAGATAATTTCATTTTGATTCAAGTTTACATCTTTAAAAGTGTCCAATTGCTTTTTTAAACGTTTTAGCAGCTGTAATCGCAATTGAAGGTTATTAATAAGTGCATCGATGGTTTGATCATTGATCCCATTATTTTTGAGCTCTAAGGTCAATGATTTATATTCTGTAGTTAACTCTCCTATTTTTTCGAGATAACTGTCTACCAATTCTTTATTCTCATCAGTGATTTCTAACTGACTCAATTCTAAATTGATACTATTTACATAATAAGTTTCTATAGTATTTAACTCTGGAGAAATGGTTCCCAGGCTAACTTCTTTTGTCTTTACCTTATCGTCGTCTACAACCGTACCTCCACCATTGTCAGAAGGTATGAACTGAGTTCCTACGGTTACCAAAAGGGCCAAAGAAGCTGCAATAGACATCCAGTAGATCACACGTCTTTTTGGCTTTTCTTCTTTGTGAAGCTCTTTCATTAGCATGGACTCAAATTTTTGAGCATGATTCTCTGATAAATTCACAGATTCCTCTGGGTAATTCTCGAGCATTTTTCTAATATCCTTCGGCATAACGAATGTGTTTTAGACTTTCTTGTAATTTCTTTTTTCCTCGCAACAAGTGCGTTCTTGATGTTACCTCAGTGATTCCTAAAATCTTAGAAATCTCCTGATGATCGTATCCTTCCAATAGATATAGTGACAAGACTACTCTATACTTTTCCTTTAGTTGATTAATGCTACTTACAATATGTTGCATGGTCGTTGCATCTTCAACTTGCCAATCGTTGGTATCCTCTAGAACTTCATGTCGTTCGTAATTGATAGAAACCAATTCTAGGCGTCTTTTCTTTAATTCATCAATACTTTGATTTATAACGATCCTTTTCAACCATGAGCCAAAATTCACTTCCCCTTTATAGGTTTCGATCTTTCTGAAAGCCTTGATAAAGGCATCCTGCATAACATCTTCTGCAGCCATATCGTCCTTTAGGTAGCGCTTAGCCACCAAGAACATTGCCTTACAATACAAATTGTAAAGTTCCATCTGAGCTTTCGCGTCATTCTTTTTACAGCGTTCGATAATACTGTGATGTATCTGCTTTGTCTGACTCATTTGTTGATTAGTTACCCTATAGACGAACCGTTTTTATGCGTGTTGCATTTTTGATGATATTTATTTCTAAATTTACATGATTATTTCCGTCATCCAATTTTATGGCTAAAAAAGAAAAGTCGGCATTACAAGAAAAACAGGGGATTTCACAACCAGAAACTACCAGCAAGAGCTCTGCTAAGAATATCCAAAAACGTAGAAGCAAACAACCTTCTGCTGAAGAGTTTATTGAGGGCATCCTCGACGGAAGTATACCTTTATTAAGCCGAGCTATTACTTTAGTAGAAAGCACAAACAAAAAACATCAAAAGAAAGCAAATAAGATTCTTGAAGCTTGTTTACCTTATGCAAATAAATCGGTAAGAATCGGAATTACGGGAGTTCCCGGTGTAGGTAAAAGTACTTTTATAGAGTCTTACGGAAAATATTTAACTAGTCTCGGTAGAAAAGTTGCTGTTCTTGCTGTAGATCCAAGTAGTTCTTTAAACAAAGGAAGTATTCTTGGTGATAAGACAAGAATGGAGCAACTTGTAACTGATAAAGATGCTTTTATTCGACCTTCTCCTTCTGGAACCTCTTTGGGCGGAGTTGCTCAAAAAACAAGGGAGAGCATCATTTTATGTGAAGCTGCAGGTTTTGATACCATTATTGTTGAAACAGTGGGAGTCGGGCAATCTGAAACCATGGTACATTCTATGGTTGATTTCTTTTTACT
>CAZDKB010000154.1:0-2839 GCA_964505885.1 uncultured Flavobacterium sp. | reverse complement strand
AAACTTACAGCACCTTCTTTCATCTTGAAATAGGACACCTTATCTCCTGCTCTAGAAAGGGAAACATTTTTAGAAAAGTCAACTCCAAAAGAATGATTGAACGTCCATGCAGATACATCATAAAATAAGCTGTCTTTGAAAGTGGTTCTAACATCAAACATGGCTTTGATCAAACGATGTCTTTTTTGATTCATGGGAACTACATAGCTATATCCTTTTTTGAATTGTTTTCCATCCTTTGTAAAATCAGATTTCAATTCATGGAATTCAATTTTATGTCTGTTTAATACTTCGGCAAGATGATATGTTTTTGCAGCATCTTTTTCATCTCCAAAGACTATTGCATTTCCAAAATCACTCATATTTACTTTTGAATTCCTTTTCTTTTTAGCAGGTTTGTTTGCTGCTTCTTGTCTAGCCGATTTATAAAATTCCTGCTGATACATTTTAATCTTTACTCTCATACTATTGGCAGCTTCTAGTGTCGACATAGCTGTAATGTATTGATTTCGGATAGAAAATGGGAAAGTCAACACACCATTTACTGTTTCTTGTGCATGCCCTCTTGAGCTTCCTTGTTCAAACAAAATCCCTATACTTCCTTGTATGTCTGGGAAAGTTGATCCTTTACCATAGTAGTAATCGTCAAAACTTTCTTCCGTGTAATACTGAGAACCAATTTTATCCAATGCTTTTGCGTGATAGGTCGCAATTTCTTTAGTTAAATCTTGATTCAGTTGAGGAGTCAAAGGATGCGTTCTACTCGGTATACCTGGCTGAAAAAAGAAGGTAGAATTTGATCCCATTTCGTGATGATCAGTTAAAATATTGGGTAACCATTTGTGGAAAGTTTTTATTCTTGCTCTTGATTCTGGTAATTGAACAGGCAACCAATCACGATTCATATCAAACCAATAATGATTTGTTCTACCTCGAGGCCAAACCTCATTAAATTCTCGGTCGTTGGGGTCTGTATTTAAGTTCTTGCTCTTATTCGTATTAGCCCAATATGCAAAACGCTGCAATCCGTCTGGATTTAAAGATGGATCAAATAAAATGATTGTGTTTTTAAGCAATTCTTCCGTTGTTCCAGTTGTAGAAGCTGCTAAATAATAGGCAGCTGCCAGTGCTGCGTTAGAGCCACTCGGTTCATTTCCATGAATTGAAAATCCTTGATATACAACTATAGGGTCATTGGATACGTCGATACTTGCATCATCTGTTGCTTTTATATGTCGTTGACGAATTTCTTCTAATCGTCGATGGTTGTCAGGTGAGGTAATTGTTAACAATAATAGAGGTCTTCCTTCAAATGTTTTGCCTCTATCTTCAATAGAAATTCTATCTGAAGAAGCTGCTAAAGCTTTCATATATTCTGCTAGCTTATCATGAGTTACATGCCATTCTCCAACTTCATGACCTATAACTTTTTTCGGTGTTGGTATGTTTGTATTGTAACGTTCATTTCCCGGTATGTAATAACGTAAATTAAGTTTTTGTGCTGATAATGAGAAGATTGCACAAAACATAAGTGACAAGGCAATAAATTTTTTCATGGAAGATTTCTGTTTAAGTGATTACAAAGATAAGAATCCTGATGCTAAGGACTGTTTATACCATGTTAATAGAGGGCCATCTATTTTGAATCCGATGAATACCTAATTTCCCCATTAATCATTGTCTTTAGGACATTTCCTTTAAGAATTTCTTCGGGATTAGCGTTTAATATATCTACATCTAAAAATGTCAAATCTGCCCACTTGCCTTTCTCAATAGTTCCAGTAATATCTTCTTGTGAAGCCGCATAAGATGCCCAAATTGTGTAGGCTCTGAGTACTTCTTCTCTTGTCATAGCCTGTTCAGGGAAATATATTTTTTTATCGGATAATTTTCTTTTGGTGATACCACAGTACATTCCATAAAAAAAGCTAGGATCAGATCCTGTAAAATCTGAATTGAAAATTAAATGGGTATTCTTCTTTCGTAATGTCCTCCATGCATAGGCTCCTTTTGCACGTATCATTCCCATTCTTCTAACAGCCCAAGGCATATCCTCGACTGCATGAGCTGGTTCCATTGAAGCTGTGATATTCAATTCATGAAAACGATCAAAATCATTCGGGTGCACCACTTGTGCGTGCTCAATTCTATGCCTCAACTTTTTTGAATCAGGGTTTTCTAGAAAATAATTTTCGTACAAGTCCAAAACATCTCGGTTTGCTTTATCACCAATAGCATGAATAGCTAATTGGAATCCTCTATTTAGAGCTTTTTTAATCATCTCTTGATCAAATCCATACTCGTATCCACTAACTCCACGATGACCTATTTTATCTGAATAATCTTCTAAAAATTGAGCTCCTCTGGATCCTAAAGAACCATCATAATACCCTTTAAATCCTCTTACTTGCAGGAAAGATTCATCATCATTTGTAGGTCCAAGTTCTAACCATTTATTCACCAATTCTATATTGTATTTTCGTGCAGCAACAAATGCATGAACTCTCATCGGTAGCTTCTTTGATTTATGCAAACTTTGATAGACCTCCATATGACTCTTTTCGACACCTAGATGATGAGTTGTCGTAAATCCTAAGCTCAATAACTTATCAAAACCATAATTCATGATTCTAGTTTCTTGCTCCAAACTTTTCTTTGGCACCTTATCTGTTAATAACCTTTTTGCTCCATTGATTAATATATACTTTAAGTTTCCTTCTTGATCCAACAAAATTTCACCTCCTTTTTCGGGAATCGATTTGTTAGTAATGCCTGCTTTTTTAAATGCTAATGCATTTCCCATTACTCCAAACCCTCTTAGTCCAACCAATACGATAGG
>CAZDKB010000153.1:0-3161 GCA_964505885.1 uncultured Flavobacterium sp. | reverse complement strand
AATATCTGGGGCGGGAATTCTTAATACTTACGGAAAATTACTTCCAGAAAGAATTAGAAGCAAGTACCAATTACAAAGCAAATTATCGAAAGTAAAAAGATCTGTTGCACATGCTTGTTTGTATATCGGTCTAGAGGGTTCACCGGAAGAATTGGATCTTCCAAAAACCAACTATTGGATCTATCCAAAAGATCTAGATCATGATGCATGCGTTGAACGATATTTAAACGATATCAATTCAGAATTTCCAGTTGTTTATATTTCATTTCCATCTGCCAAAGACCCAGACTGGAATAGAAGATATCCTGGAAAAAGCACCATTGATATCATCACTTTGGTACCTTATGAAATGTTCGATAAATGGAAGGGAACTTCTTGGATGAAACGCGGTGAAGAGTACGATTCATTAAAAGATAGTATTTCAAATCGTCTATTGGAAGTTCTTTATAAATACATGCCTCAGGTAAAGGGTAAAGTGAGTCATTTTGAACTTTCCTCTCCCTTAACTACTCAGCATTTTGTGAATTACGATGAAGGAGAGATCTATGGTTTGGACCATAGCCCCAAAAGATTTCGGCAAGAGATTTTACAACCTAGAACACCTGTCAAAAACTTGTATTTAACCGGGCAAGATGTGGTAACCGCAGGAGTAGCAGCCGCCTTGTTCTCTGGTGCTATTACGACCTCAGCAATGTTAGGGAAAAACATGGTGAAAAAGGCACTAACGTCTTAAGATCCAGCTAGCAGGATTCAATCGTTTGGTATTATTCAACAGAACAAAGATCAATTTGGTTTTCCCAGTGACACGATCTGTAAATACCTTACCTAAAGCTTGGCCCGTTCTCACTTTGTCTCCTGTTTTTACATAAACAGTTTCCAGATTATTATAAACGGAAATATAGTTTCCATGACGTACTAATACAGATTTTTTTCCTTCAGACTGAATCTGTATGGCTAAGATCTCGCCGTTAAAGATTGATTCTGCATTGGTGCCCTTTTTGGTGGCAATATGAATTCCCGTGCTGTTGATAAAATTGCTTTTATAGATTGGGTGTGGTTGTCTACCAAATCTTCTTGTTACAATACCATTATCAACAGGCCAAGGCAGTCTACCTTTATTCTGTTCAAATCTTGATGCCAGTGCTTTGGCTTCCGGAGTTAACGCAAAAGTTGTTGAATTCTTATTTCCTTTTTTTGCATTGGACTTAGCAATAGCCTCCTTGATCAATTTATCAATACTTGCTGAGATCTCTTTTTCTTGATCCTGCTTTTTCTTTAGTTGGCGTTTGTAGGTTCGCTCTTTCTTTTTGATCTGTGTGATCAACTTTTCTTGTGACTTCTTATCTGATTCGATCTTGAGCTTTTCGTTCTCTTCATTGGCCAATAAGGTGTCTTTTAACTGTTTTTTAAACAATAAAGAATCGTTCATTTGTTTCACTAAAATCGTTTGACTCAGGACTTGATCTCCTTGCATTTTTCTGAACGCTGCATACTGATCCATATACTTCACTCTCTTATACGCTTGATAAAAGTTCTTGGACGACAAGACAAACATAAGTCGGCTTTGCTGAGACCTACTCTTATAGGATTTGTAGATCATTTCTGAATAATCTTTTTTTAATTGATCTAAAGTCGTCTGTAGTTTTTCAATTTTCTTTTCGTTAGAACCTATTTCAGAATTTAGCGCCTTAGCTTCTAAGTTAATTGTATTAATAAGAATTTCTCTTATCTCTATCTTCTTATTAATATCATCGAGATCTTCTAGGGCATTCTTTTCTTTCTTTTGTTCTGCAAACAAAAGTCTATTCACCTGTTTGATCTCCTTCTGAATGCGCTTTCTATCAGCCTCGAGTTGTTTTCTCGATTTCTGAGCAGAGATAGGGAGTACGAGAAGGAAAAAGAATAATAGGGATATGTATTGCTGTTTCGTAAACATTAAAGGTCTATTCTTTTATAACCTGACGGAATTCTATAACGAACATTTATTGGTTCATTTAACTTTAAAGAACGGTATTCCATATCTATCCAAGTATAATACTCACCTTCAGCTGCATTGATCATCATTCTAGTAGGAATTAAATCCTCGTCTAATTTAGCATACTTTTTGTAATCAATTCGCAAACTTTTTTCTTTAGATTCATCCGTTAAAAATAACTGATCCAATTTGTAGTGCTTTGGATTGATCTTAAAAAAAACATTGAATAATTTCTCTTGAACTTTCGGAGTTAACTTATAAGAATTATCGGCTATTTCCGAACTGAATCGCTTTCCTTTCATTTCAAAAATACTGTTCCCGATCAATAGATCTTGAAGCTGACTAAAAGTAAGCTCAACACCTAATATTTTCTTCAATAAGGTAAAGTCACCTTCAAAATACTCCTTGGCTACGGGAGAATAAAAGCTAAACGAATCTGGTGTGATCTGAATCTTAAAAGCAGTAACGACCTTGGTACCTTTCATCCAGATCAAAGAGTCTTTCTTCATTCTAAGGCGAACGGTAAACTCATGTCTCTTGCGAATTGACCCACGTCGATTGGTATATCTCACCTTTATCTTTGAATCCAAAGTGTTGGCCTCAAAAGAATTCTCAAGATGCTTTTTTACGATCTTTCTAGAAGACATGTTCTTTAGACTAACCGTTTCCACTAATGTCTTATTCGACTTACATGCCGTGGTTATAAATAACAAAATGAATAAGTACTTCAATAATCTCATTTATTCAACTGTAGTTAATTTTTTTGCTTTATTTCTATATTCCTGAGCTTTCGAAACGTTTCCTAAAGCGTCATGGATTTTTGCCATGAGTTCATAAAAGGAAGCTTCTTGTTTTGGATTATCAATCACAAAATCAATACCAATCTCTAATATTCCTAAAGCATCTTGTAATTTGTTCTGTATTTGTAATGATTTAGCCCTCGTCAAATATGCATAAGGTTGGGCTGGAAAAAGATCTAAGGCCTTCTCCGAATATTTATGAAAAACGGAAGTGTCTTCGTCATTTGCTTTCTCTAGTAATTCCTTGAGCAACTGAAAGGAAGAATTCTCCTCAAACTTAGAGATCAATCCTTGCAAGTTCTGAGTTCCTTTTTGAATGGTTTCTCCTTTTCTAAAAGACAAGCTTACTTGAAGAGACATTAATACTCTTGAAATAACCTTTTATT
>CAZDKB010000152.1:0-3227 GCA_964505885.1 uncultured Flavobacterium sp. | reverse complement strand
ACTCCTTACTTTGGAGCTAATCACTAATGAATCTAGCTTTTTCTTCCTCAATCGAACAATTGAAGTGTCAATCATAGATCCTTTGGTTAATGTAAAGATCAAAGAGTCAGCTTCAATAGGAGAGTGGTACAAGCTGATGGTATCGGATTTCTTCTCGTAAAAAGTAAGGGTCTTAAAGTCTTCTGGGACCTCAGATAAGAGATCAATTTTCACTCCAGTAGCATCTCCCTCGTATCCAAAGAACAATTGCCCCTTTCGCTCCTCTTTACCTCGTTTAAATTCATAGGGTAAGATCTCCTTAAACAGAGAGATTGGAGTGCTTAAAATACTATCCTGAGGTAATCTTACTGTGTCACTTAAAAAACCTATTTCATCCTGTTTGGGATCATATAAATAATCACTGGCATTGTCCTTTAAGGCCATGAGATAATAATTTCCTTTTCTCAGATTGGTAAATTCAAAGAGTGAAGTATCCAAGGAACTTGTTACATAGTTAGGCTTTACCTTGTAAATCGCAGAGTCTGTATAGGAACTGTCTAATCGATATAGCAACAGTTTGATGTTTTTGATATCTTCAGAATCAAAGGAGCTCTTTACACCTCCGTTAAGTTTCAGAGAGTCGATATAGTCTCCAGTGGAGAAAACATATTTGAACCGTTCCAATTTATTGCTTTCATTATTATCCTCAACACTATTTCCAAAATCGAAGATATAGGTGGTGTTTTCCTGCAGGGTATCCATCAATTTAATACTGATGAATTTACTAGGACTCCCTTGAGGCGTAATTAATGAAGGGTTTTCAGGTTTAAGAGGAGGAGAAACAATGAGCTGTTTGTTGAGTTCTCTCAGTTTAATGTACTCGTCAAAATATAATTTTATCTCGCGTTTGTCAAAGTTGACCGTCTCATAAGGAGGATCTGCGGTAACAAATACAGGAGCATCTTCATCCTTGGGTCCACCAGAAGGCCTTCCTTTTTTTGCACACTGAGATAGCGTGAAAATCAAAGCAAACAGTAAAAGATAAGGGATTCGTTTCAAGTACTTTATTTTACTGCAAATAAACGATATATTTTTGGGAATCAACTGTCAGAGAATTGTTAATTTATTCTGTAATCCCTATGGTTATGATACTGATCTTTATATTCTCCGACTTCATTATTTCTTTGCAACAAGCTTCTAATGTGGCTCCTGTTGTCACCACATCATCAATGATAATAATATGTTTGTCGTTTAATTTTTGAGGGTCTTCAACTACAAATCGAGATTCTGTATTTAAAAATCTGTCAATTCTCTTTTTTCGAGTTTGAGTTTTCGTAAAGCTCTTTCTTTCAAGTATGGTCTTATCGAATGAAACTCCTAATATTTGAGACAAGCTCTCCCCAAAAGTGGTAAGTTGATTATAACCTCTCTTTTTTTCTTTGGATTTATGTAAAGGCACTGGAATGATCAGATCTGCCAGTAAGAATTCCTTTGATAGTGACAATTCTCGTCCAAACCAATTTCCAATAAAGGTTCCGATGGTTTGATCACCTTTGTATTTTAATTGATGAATCAGCTCTTTTGTTTTTCCAGTTTGGCGATAGAATAAAAATGAAGCTCCGTAATTTAAGGGAATTCGACCTTTAAAAATTTGGGTAGTTGGATTGCGTTTATAATCTCCGTTATCAACAAAAGGTAGATCGAATCGGCAAGCCAAACAGATGAACGTTTCTTCCTCAAAAAGATGGGTTTGGCAACACAAACAAATCTTAGGATAAAATAGATTTAAAAACTGTGATAAAACTTTCAATTTCAAAGACTTTACTTTGAGGTTCAAAGAATTTCAGATTGTAAACTGAACATCGTGCAATCGAAGTAGAATTTTCTTGAAAACTCTATTGAATCGTTTATCTTTGCCCCCATTATGGCGAAGCAAGAAGATCATTTTAAGAAAGTAATATCACACGCAAAAGAATACGGTTATATTTTTCAGTCTAGTGAAATTTATGACGGACTAAGTGCTGTATATGACTATGCTCAGAACGGAGCTGAGTTGAAGAAGAATATTCGTGACTATTGGTGGAAAGCCATGGTTCAAATGCATGAGAATATTGTGGGTATTGACGCTGCGATTTTAATGCATCCAACCACATGGAAGGCATCCGGGCATGTTGATGCTTTTAACGATCCTTTGATTGATAATAAAGACTCAAAAAAAAGGTATCGTGCAGATGTTCTTGTAGAGGACTTCAGAGAGAAGATCAATATTAAGATCAATAAGGATATTACAAAAGCACAGAAACGTTTTGGCGATGCTTTTAACGAACAAGAATTCAGAAATACGAATCCAAATGTTTTAAGAAGACAAAAACAAATCGATGAGATTACTGAAGAGTTAACTCGTGTTCAAGAAGAAAGTGATCTAGAAGGATTCAAGAAGTTGATCGTTGACCTCGGTATTGTTTGTCCGATCTCGGGAACAAAGAATTGGACTGATGTAAAACAATTCAACTTAATGTTTGGAACTCAGTTAGGAGCTTCAGCAGATAGTTCAACAAAAGTGTACCTAAGACCAGAAACGGCTCAAGGTATTTTTGTAAACTTCCTCAATGTTCAGAAAACGGGAAGAATGAAGATTCCATTCGGAATTGCACAAACAGGAAAAGCATTTAGAAATGAGATTGTTGCCAGACAATTCATTTTTAGAATGCGTGAATTTGAGCAAATGGAGATGCAATTCTTTGTGAAGCCAGGAACTCAAATGGAATGGTATGAGAAGTGGAAAGAAACTCGTTTGAAATGGCATTTGAGTTTAGGAATGGGAGAGGAGAACTATCGTTTTCATGATCATGATAAATTAGCTCACTATGCGGATGCAGCAGCAGATATCGAATTCAATTTTCCATTTGGGTTCAAAGAATTAGAAGGAATTCACTCAAGAACTGATTTCGATCTCAAAGCTCATGAAGAGTATTCAGGAAAGAAGTTGCAATATTTCGATCATGAGGATAATGCAAGTTATGTTCCTTATGTAGTCGAAACATCTATTGGATTAGATAGAATGTTTTTAGCTGTATTCTCTAAGTCCTTAAAAGAAGAAACTTTGGCAGATGGTTCTACAAGAACTGTGTTGAGTTTGCCACCAGTTCTAGCGCCAACAAAAGCAGCGATTCTTCCATTGGTAAAGAAAGATGGCTTACCTCAAATTGCGAGAGAAATTGTAGAAGGATTGAAATGGGATTTCAACG
>CAZDKB010000151.1:1509-3287 GCA_964505885.1 uncultured Flavobacterium sp. | reverse complement strand
ATTATTCTGAAAGCAGAAAAGCTGAACATGTATCGAAACAGTTCGTTTAACAGGATTGTTCTAATCGCATTCTTACTTTTTTTTCAATTGACTTTTAGTCAGGAGGAAAAGAAAAATTCTATTCAATTTCAAAAGTTTGGTCTACAAATTACGAGTATCGATCAGAATAGATGGTTTGTAGACGATCCAGATTATTCGTTAAGCGGAATTACTATTAAGCCTCAATGGTTTTATCATTTGAGAAATTTAGGATCTTGGGAATTCAATGCAATTCTTCAGCCTCAATTCCAAAGTTTACAGCATCAACTTGACAATCGTTTCTTTGTCCAACCCATAGATTATCCGAATAACTTTGAGGAATTAAGAGATCGTTGGGTAAAAGAAAGAACGATGTCTTTCTTTGCTTTTGAGCTTGGGTTTCAATTAAAAAAATCTCTTTCTAATTCGGTTCATTTTGAATTTGTTGCTGGATTAGGAGCTGGTTACATAGACGCCGAAACAGAGAGATTAGCCGATGGATTTACATTTGTTGAGAATCTATCTTTTGGTCTCTCTAAAACGTACCAGAATTGCGAAATCTATTTAGGATTTAATTTAAACCACATTTCCAATCTGGATATTCAGTTACCCAATAGCGGATACGATTTGATTGGATGGGAAATTTGATATCGATTTTTAAAATAAAAAAAGGGAGCAATTGCTCCCTTTTTTTATCTATTATCTCAACGACTAGTTATTCTTGTTTTCATCTTCTTTGGAAGCCTTATTCCAAATTTTGATTTCATCCTCGAAGGTCAGTCCTTTTTTCACTTCGATATTGATTCCATCAGAAATTCCACGTTCTATTTCTCTCTTTTCCCATTCACCTTCTCCTTTTTTGATCTCTACATAAGGTTTCTCAGTTTTCTTGTCAAAACGGAGTAAAGCTTCTTTGATACACATAATGCTATCTTTCTTAACCAAAACGATATCAGCATTTGCACTATAGTTCGCTCTTACAAAGTAGCTTTCATCTAAAGTGATGTTCGCTTTGATTTTAAATTGCACAGCACCACCTTCTTCAGTTCCTTTAGGTGCAATGAAGTTTAATTTAGCAGGAAACTTTTTGTCTTCAATAGCTCCAAGAGATACTTCAATTGCAGTTCCGTTGATCAATCTACCTACTTCTGATTCGTCTACTTTTCCTTCGAAAATCATTTTGCTCATATCAGCAATGGAAGCAATGGTAGTACCATCATTAAAGTTATTACTCTGAATTACTTGATCTCCTTCTTTTACAGGGATTTCAAGAATTGTCCCAGCTATTTGAGCTCTAATATCAGTATTTGCAAGACCACCAGAACCTGCAGAACCACTTTTAATGATTTTATAATCGTTCTCTGCATTGATCAATTCTTGTTTCGCTTGGTTATATCTTAACTCAATTTGCTCATAATCTGCAGCAGCTACTACACCTTTGTCATATAAGTTTTTATTACGCTCGTAGGCGATTTTTGAATTCTTCAGGCTGATTTTAGCATTGTCTACCCTACCGCGAGCACTTAACAATGCTTGCTCGTTTGGAATAACTTTTACGGTTGCAATTAAATCTCCTCTTTTTACCTTATCACCTTCTTCTAATAAAATCTTATCTATGATTCCAGTAATTTGTGGCTTGATATCAATTTCTTCTAAAGGAACAACTTTACCTGTAGCTACAGATTTTTTAATGATTGTTTCTTTGTAAGCTTTATCTGTTTTATAAGTCTCTGGCTCTTCGCTATTCTTCTTTTTAAGCC
>CAZDKB010000151.1:0-1499 GCA_964505885.1 uncultured Flavobacterium sp. | reverse complement strand
GCCATAATACAATTGCTATGAAAATAACAACGATAACTCCAATGATAATTTTTGCTCTTTTACTCATGGTAATAAATTAATATAGGTTTGGTTTTTTGTTTTTTATTCGTCTCTAATTGCGTCTATTGGTTTCACCAAAGTTGCCATAAACGCTGGTATTAATCCAATCAATGTTCCTAACATGATTAGTATGATAAATGCTGTTAATACAATAGGAATATTTACAGTTGGGTTTAATAAAGTTGGATCTGGTCCTGAACCCCACGCTTTGTCCATAATATATAATACTATTCCTCCGAAAATAATTCCTAGCATACCCGCTAATGTTGTTAAGAAAACTGATTCTAAAACTACTTGTCTTCTAATTTCAACAGGGCGAGCACCAATTGCTCTACGGATTCCAATTTCTTTAGTTCGCTCTTTTACAGTAATCAATAAGATATTTCCAATGGCAAATACCCCAGCAATCAATGTTGCTATACCCACAAACCAAGTTAAAAATTGCATTCCTGTTAAGAATCCCATAAACTTATCAATCTGCACTCCTAAGTTGAAAGAACCAAAGGCTCTTTTATCATCTGGGTTGACCTTGTGCAATCCTTTTAACGTAAGAATAACATCACTTTCTAACTGAACTATGTCAATACCTGGTTCTGCAGTGATTACCATCCAATCCACATTATTTGCAGTATTATATACTCTTTTAAATGTTGTATATGGGATGTAAGCAGTATCTCCATCTAAGTCAATTCCATTTGAAGGTCCATATATTCCAACAACTTTGTAGTTGATGTTATTAATTTTTATGTATTGACCTACAGCCTCTTCATCTTTGTCAAACAACTGCTTATACATATCTTCAGAGATAACTACTACTTTCGAATGCATTAAGATGTCATTCCTAGTCAACCATCTTCCATACAATAATTTCTTCTTTTGTATTTCATCCAATACAGGATAATCACCACTCACTTGAAAGCTTGCATTTTTGAAGTCATGAATGATTAGACTTGATGTTTGATTTCTAGGAGCTAAATACTTGATTTGATCTTTGTATTCTTCCTTTAAAGCATCAATGTCTCTATTTTTAAGTCTAAATCTTCTACCTTTTTGATATCCTTTGAAAGGAAGATCTGTAGATCTTGTCCAAACAAAAACACTGTTTGTAGCAAAATCTCCAAAAATATTTTTGAAATTATTTTCTAAACCTCTCGATGCACCTAATAGAGTTACTAATAAAAATATACCCCATAGTACCCCGATAATCGTGATGATTGTACGCGTTTTATTCTTACGAATACCTCCGTAAATTTCTTGCCAAGTATCTGAATCAAATAAAAATCTCATAATTAATCGGCTCTTAATGCTTCAATAGGTTTAATTCTAGCTGCTCTCCTTGCCGGTACAAGTCCTGCAATCATACCAGATAATACTAATACAACGAGCGCTCCTACGACTAAATTGGTACTTACACTAGGATCTTTAATAAAATAATCCTC
>CAZDKB010000150.1:0-3350 GCA_964505885.1 uncultured Flavobacterium sp. | reverse complement strand
AGCTAAATTAGTGTACGGTTCTGAACCTTCTAATACAGATGCTAAACCTGCTCTCTCCAATGCGGTACCTAAACTTGTTAAGTTTGGTACATTTTTCACTAATTCAGTAATCGACTGTGGTTCGAATACGATAGGGGCTTCTTCTTCATTACAAGATATGAATACTGCTAACACCAGCATTACTGGTAATAGGAATTTGATTTTTTTCATTATAAGGATTTTTTAAGCAATTAATATTGTTTAACAAAAATAATTAAAGATTAAACAAAATATTCTCTCTTGATTGTTAAAGAAATAATAAAATCTGTTAGTATCTTTGTGTGATTTTTTTAAGAAAATGAACCAAACAACCAATACCATCTTAATGATTCGTCCTATCAGTTTTAGGATGAATGAGCAAACTGCTGTAAACAATTATTACCAGAAAGAAGTTACAAAAACACTTCCTGAGACCATAAATAAAATGGCTCAAAAAGAGTTTGATGCTTATGTTGAAAAGTTACGTGATCATGGAATCAATGTGATTGTGGTTAGTGATACGGATGAGTTTGATACACCTGATTCTATATTTCCGAATAATTGGATCTCATTTCATGAAAACGGAACGGTTGGAATCTATCCCATGTTTGCCGAGAATAGAAGACAGGAAAGAAGAGAGGATATTCTAGAGCAAGTAGAAGAGAGCGGATGCATAATTGAGAATATCGTAGATTATACTTCTGCTGAAGAAGAAGGTCTTTTTCTAGAGGGAACAGGAAGTATCGCCTTAGATAGAACCAACAGAGTTGCCTATTGTGCTCTCTCTCCTAGAGCGGATGAAGAGTTATTTATTGAGTTTTGTGAAGATTTTGAGTACACCCCTGTTGTTTTTACGGCCAATCAAACAGTAAATGGTGAAAGAATGGCAATCTATCATACAAATGTTATGATGTGTATCGCAGAAACTTTTGCAGTCATTTGTTTAGATACTATTGATGACAAAAAGGAGCGAAAGAACGTTGTCAAACATTTAAAACAAACAGGAAAAGAGATCATTGATATTTCTGAAGAACAAGTGAATAATTTTGCAGGAAATATGCTTCAAGTAAGAGGTGCAAATGATCAGAAATTTTTGGTCATGAGTCAAGCTGCCTATGACTCTTTGACTCCCGAACAAGTCCAAAGAATAGAAAAGCACTGTCAGATTATTTCAAGCTCGCTAAAAGTGATCGAGTATTGCGGTGGGGGAAGTGCTCGCTGCATGATGGCAGAGGTCTTCTTGCCTAGAGCATAATCTTAATCTATTTTTTCGAAGATATAACCTCCTTTTTGGGCACCCCAAACATGGTTTCCTTCAGCATCGAAACCTCGATCCCATGATACGATCTTGCTCTTGGTGATCTCTACTTCACTTGTTGCATAGGAGGCTCCTCTTAAAGAGCTGGCACATGTATATACACCAGTAGCACCTTTATAATGATTTGCTCCTACTCTTGTAAGTAGAACCTCACAACCTTCTTTTTCGGTAATATATTCTGCGGCAATTCTATCAAAATGCTCAGGGGTCTTCCATTTTCCGATCCATAAGGAATCATTCGGTATTGTATAAATTGCAGATTGAAGAGTGCTGTCGTTTAGCCGACTTATCTTATAGATTCGTTGTCTGTAGGGTTTATCTTGCATGCTCATTAATGCCTGCTCGACATATAAATAATTTCCTTTATCTTTCCAGATAGGATACATATGCAAAGAGATATTGTAGTAAGAAGAATCCTGTTTCGATTGAGTTTCTGAATGATATGAACCTTGCATGACAGTGAATAGTTCACTAAGTTCTGTATCTATTTTTGGTTGCTTATCACAAGAGATAAAGCATATAGATATCGAGAAAAAGAAAATAATTGCTCTCATAATGGTTGATTTTACCTCTAAATTAACAAAAACAACATCACCAATTAAATGAATCTATTTCTTCTGGCAGTAGCGCCTTCGATGATCATCATTTTGTACGTCTATTTCAAAGACAAGTTTGAAAAAGAACCTTTTTGGTTACTTCTGAAAAACTTTTTCCTTGGAGCCATAGTAAGCGTTCTGATCACCTTTGCGATTGGGGGATATTTAGGCAATTTATTGGGTCCATTAGACAGAAATAGTGTACTTGACATGTTCATAAAGGCATTCATAGTCGTAGCTTTAGTCGAGGAGTTCTCTAAATATATCATTGTAAGATTTTACGCTCAGAGAAATAAAGAGTTTGATGAGCCATTCGATGGAATCGTTTATGCGGTAATGGTTTCTATGGGGTTTGCAACCCTTGAAAATGTGCTATATGTCTATTCCTATGGATATGAAACGGGAATTCTAAGAGCATTTACCGCGGTTCCAGCTCATGCCACTTTTGCCATACTCATGGGGTATTTTATGGGGAAAGCAAAATTCTCAAAAAATAAGTTTTGGTTGAATCTAACTGGTCTATTCGTTGCGACCCTTTTTCATGGAGCTTACGATTTTTTCCTTTTTATCAATTCAATTCCATGGATTGCAACTGGTGCTTTTGTCTCTTTGATCGTCGGAGTTGTTCTTTCAAGAAAAGCTATGAAAAGGCATCAAAAGAACTCTCTTTTCAGGTAATTAGTTTTTGATCACTTTTTTAATTGCTGTTTTGCCGGATTCAAGTTGAATTTGAAGCAAGTAAACACCCGAACTAATCGATTCTAAATTAAGTCCTTGATTTTGTCTGATAACCTTCATTTCCTGTCCGTTCAAATTGTAAAGTTTCATATCTCTAATAGATTGCGGATTTTCTTTTTGAACAATCTCAAATGAACTCACAACAGGATTAGGTACTACTTGAAGGTTGTTGGAAAATTGAACATCCTCGGTGGATAATAAGAAAAAGACAAAACTGCTGAACTCGTAAAGCTTTTGTGGGAATTCTATGATTGTTGTTCCCACTGTAACGGATGCAAATTCTCTTGAGATATACCATCTATCAGGAGTTAATGCACAAACACCCTCTATCTGACTTCCTTGTTCCAAAAAGATATCGTCTATGAGAGATATTCTCATCGGGTTGCCACCGAAAAAGTCGAAATCAGGAGGTCTATTTTCATTTATAAACACCAAAAATGGAATTGCGGAAGTGTCGTAGCCAGTTAACAGAAAATGTTCTCCCAAAACGTAGGCTCCAGTAATCAGACCCTGAGAATCGAAAGAACTTACCTTTTGAGCTAAGTGCGTTCCAACAGTTTTTGGAATTATATATGCATTGGTTCTTTGGTCTGTCCAATTTTTACTGAAAATGACAATTTGATCTTGATAGATGGTCATTGCTTCTGCATCGAAATTGGTATTATTAGGTTGAGTGGTAA
>CAZDKB010000149.1:0-3428 GCA_964505885.1 uncultured Flavobacterium sp. | reverse complement strand
ATGGCTCCAAAATTTGATGTTCAACCAGTTTTAGGTGTGGATTTTAGAAATGGTGCTATGCAAGAATTTGTAGTAATGGCTAAGAATAATTATGGCTTTCAAAACATCAATTCGTATCTATCCAATTTCTTGCACAAAACAGATAATTGTATCCCCGATAGATGCCAATCTTTAAATGACACTTATGTCATCTACCCTTTTAAGAAGAATGTAGATTTCGAATTAAAAGAGCATGAATTCATTGGTGTCGATTTTACGGACCTAAGCAAACTCCCCTTTTCTAAATGGAAATACCAATTGAATAAACTGGTATTGCTACACACAGTTTCTTTTCAAAATAAGAAAGGTTTCAATACACATCGATTGCTAAGAGCCATAGATAACAACACCCTATTAAGTAAACTTCCTTTATCTGAACAAGGCTCTATTAACGACTGCTTTGTTTCTTTAGATAAACTCATTTCCATATTCTCTGAATATCCAGAAATTCTAATCAATACTCAAAAGTTATTAGATTCTTGTTCGATTGAGTTTGATTTTTCAAAGGAAACCCCCAACAATCAAAAGTGTTATACAGGAAATGAAGAATTGGATTACAAGCTCCTTGAAAAGCTTACTTACCAGGGTCTCTCCTATCGATATCAAGAAGTAAATGATGAAATTCTAGGTCGGATTCAAAAAGAGCTTTCCATCATTAAAGAAAAAGGATTCGTTTCTTACTTCTTAATCAATTGGAAGATTCTTAAGTATGCTAGATCAAAGGGATATTTTTATGTAGGACGAGGAAGTGGAGCTAATAGTGTTATTGCTTATCTACTCAGAATTACTGATGTTGATCCTATTGAATTGGACTTGTATTTTGAGAGGTTTATCAATCTTTACCGAAAGAATCCACCTGATTTTGACATTGATTTTTCATGGACCAATAGAGACGATATTACTCGGTTTATTTTTGAACGTTTTCCTCATACTTCTCTAATTACAGTTTATAACACATTTAAATACAAAGCTTCGGTAAGAGAGCTTGGGAAAGTGTTTGGATTGCCCAAATCAGAAATAGATGTACTATCGGCTGGTAGTTATCGATATGATCAGTTAGACAAGCTATCAAAACTGGTTATGATCTACAGTAAATACATACAAGGATTTCCCAATTATCTTGGAATTCATGCAGGTGGAATTATCATTTCTGAAAAGCCCATTCATTATTACACAGCCACATTTATGCCCCCCAAAGGCTTTCCTACGACTCAATTTGATATGATAGTCGCAGAAGATGTTGGTCTGTATAAGTTTGATATTCTAAGTCAACGAGGCTTAGGTAAAATCAAGGAAGCGGTAGATATTATTCATTATAATCAACCTGAAAAAGGCCCGATAGATATACATGATATTAAAAGGTTTAAGGAAGACAAACGAATAAAATACCTACTTAGAAATGCCAAAGCTATTGGATGCTTTTATGTAGAATCTCCTGCAATGCGAATGCTAATGACCAAACTAAGGGTCGATGATTATTTAGGTCTTGTTGCGGCAAGCTCTGTCATACGGCCTGGAGTCTCTCAGTCTGGGATGATGAGAGAATATATTTTACGAACTCGATTTCCAGAACGAAGGAAAGAAGCGCATCCCATTCTATTGGATATCATGCCAGAGACCTTTGGAGTTATGGTTTATCAGGAGGATGTAATTAAAGTAGCACACTATTACGGAGGATTAAATCTTGGAGAAGCCGATATGCTACGTAGGGGAATGTCTGGAAAATTTAGATCTAGAGAAGAGTTTTTAAAAGTAAAGGATAAATTCTTTGATAACTGCAAAGCTTCTGGAAAAGAAGAAAAGATGTCGAAAGAAATATGGCGGCAAATAGAGAGTTTCGCAGGCTATGCTTTTGCTAAAGGGCACTCAGCTTCTTATGCTGTGGAAAGCTATCAGAGTTTATTCTTAAAGGCTTATTATCCCTTAGAATATATGGTGGCAACTATTAATAATTATGGTGGCTATTATCGAACTGAATTGTATGTTCATGAAGCGAGAATGCATGGTGGAGTAATTCATGCTCCCTGTATTAATAAAAGTTTTGGAGATACAGTAATTTATGGAACACATATTTATTTAGGATTCAAGTTTTTGCAATCTCTAGAATCAAAGATCATTCAAAAAATTATTCATGAGCGTAAAGAAAAAGGAGCGTTTATATCCTTGGATGACTTTATCGATAGAGTTCCAATTTCCATGGAGCAAATAACCATTCTATTAAAAATAGATGCGTTTCGATTTACAGGAATTAACAAACGAGAATTGCTATGGGAAGCTCATATGAAAATCAATAAGGTAACTTTTGATGAATTCCGAATGACATTATTCAAATCAGAGAAGGTTTCTTACAAAACACCCAAACTATTATCTACAGATCTAGAGAATGCCTTTGATCAAATAGAATTGTTAGGATATCCCTTATGCAACCCTTTTGAATTATTAAAAGCAAAATTTGAGAACCCCTTACGAGCAGAGTACTTAAGTAAAATGGTTGGAAAAACAGTAGCTATAGAAGGATATTTGGTGACAACAAAAAAGACCAAAACGGGTTCTGGCAAGCTTATGTTTTTTGGAAACTTCTTGGATTATGACGGTTGCTTTATTGATACAGTTCACTTCCCTCCTGTTGCAAAAAGATATCCTTTTCGAGGAAAAGGACTGTATAGAATTACTGGTAAAGTAATGGAAGAATTTGATTGTATTGCTATAGAAGTTAGTAAGCTAGAGCGACTAGCAATTATTGAAGACCCAAGATATTCGGATAGTAAAACCTCACAAAAAATAACAAGAAGAATCTTATGAATGATAGATCGATTGTGCACATGGATTTAGATACTTTCTTTGTTTCCTGTGAACGATTATTAGACAGCAAACTCAATGGGAAACCCGTATTGATTGGAGGAACTTCAGACCGTGGTGTTGTAGCCTCTTGCAGCTATGAAGCTCGTAGCTTTGGAATCCATTCTGCAATGCCTATGCGTATGGCAAAACAATTATGTCCTGAGGCTATTATAGTACGTGGAAATTCAGGTATCTATTCTAAGTTTTCTAATATGGTAACAGATGTGATAAAAGAATCTGTGCCATTGTATGAGAAAACCTCTGTCGATGAATTTTATATTGATTTGACAGGAATGGATAAATTCTTTGGCTGTCATCAACTTGCTTCTGAACTTCGCCAACGTATTATAAAAGAGACGGGGTTACCAATTTCCTTTGGCTTGTCTATCAATAAAACTGTTTCTAAAATTGCAACAGGTGAAGCCAAGCCTAATAATCAAATTAAAATTGAAAAAGGAACAGAGAAACCTTTTTTGTCTCCCCTCTCTGTCAAAAAGATTCCAATGGTTGGTGAAGTTACCTATCGTTCTTTATGTGACTTAGGTATC
>CAZDKB010000148.1:0-3715 GCA_964505885.1 uncultured Flavobacterium sp. | reverse complement strand
GGCATGAATCGACGAGGAAAACGTTTGCCTTTATTCAATAGAGCACATTATGGATATCAAACCTATTCCGAGTTAATGAATTACACATTGCCCATTGTGGTTTCTTCAAAAATGTACATGATTCATTTTGATAATGCTCCTATTGGATATTTGGACTTAGATAGTCAAAAGAACAATACATTGACTTATGAAACCATTTCTGGAAGAAAGACCTACCAAATAATTGCTGGCGACACTTGGCTGGATGTTTTAAATAACTATACAAGTTTAACGGGAAGACAACCTTTGCCACCAAGATGGGCATTCGGTAATTTTTCAAGTCGATTTGGTTATCACTCGCAAAAAGAAACGGAAGAAACTATAGATAATTTTCGAAAAGAAGAGATTCCTGTCGATGCGATTATTTTGGATTTATATTGGTTTGGGAAAGAAGTGAAAGGAACCATGGGTAATTTATCTTTTTACAAAGATTCGTTTCCCCAGCCAAAGAAAATGATTCAAAAATTACAGTCGCAAAATGTCGAAACCATTTTAATCACAGAACCTTTTGTGTTAACTACTTCCAACAGATGGGATGAGGCCGTAAAAGAAGATATTCTAGCCAAAAATACAAAAGGGAAACCTGCAACCTATGATTTCTATTTTGGAAATACAGGAATTATCGATGTCTACAGTCCAAAAGGAATTTCTTGGTTTAAAAAAATATACAGAGGTTTATCAGATATGGGGGTCAACGGATTTTGGGGTGATTTAGGTGAACCCGAAGTTCATCCGGGTTGGGTTCAACACAAAACGGGTTCGGCTGATGAAATTCATAATACCTATGGACATGATTGGGCAAAGCTGGTATACGAAGCAAGTTTAGAATCTAATCCAGAAAGACGTCCATTTATTTTAATGAGGGCTGGTTACTCTGGGTCACAACGATATGGTCTAATCCCTTGGTCTGGTGATGTAAGTAGAAGCTGGGGAGGATTACAAAGTCAACCTGAGATATCCTTACAAATGGGAATGCAAGGAATAGGATATATGCATTCAGACTTGGGAGGATTTGCCGGAGCAAATCTCGACGATGAATTGTATTCGCGTTGGTTGCAATATGGAGTTTTTCAACCCATTTATAGACCTCACGCACAAGAGGATGTTCCTAGTGAACCTGTTTTTAGATCAAAGAAAGCAAAAGAACTTGCCAAACAATCTATTGAACTGAGATATCAATTATTACCATACAATTACAATATTGCTTTTTTAAATAGCCTTTCAGGAGCTCCATTAATGCGTCCACTTTTATTTGAGGAACCAACCAATCATCAACTAAATTCTAATTCCTCGACGTATTTATGGGGTCCTGATATTTTAGTGACACCTGTATTAAAGCAAGGACAAAAGAAAGTAGAAGTGTACTTCCCAAAAACATCGAGTTGGTTTGATTTTTATACAGATGAAAAATTCGAAGGTGGGCAAAAGAAATCGTTGTCAACAAAGGAAAATTCGATTCCAACCTTTATTCGTGGAGGTAGCTTTTTATTGACGGCTAAATCTATGCAAAGTACGAAAGAGTACAGTGCCTCAGATTTTGTTTTGCATTACTATCATGATGATCAAGAAAAAAGTGAGAGAGAATATTACAATGATGATGGTAAGACACATAATAGCTTTGCTAAAGGGAAATTTGAACTCCTTGAGTTTGAAGCGGAATTGGAGAAAGATGTTCTAGAAATAGACTTTGAATCCGAAATCGGAGATGATTGGAAGCACAATACCAAGAAAATTGAATTAATCATTCATAATCTGGATTGGAATATCAAGTGGATTAAATTGAACGGAAAGAAAGTAGCTGTTAAGAAAGAAGGGAGCAAACTTTTGATCCCAACTACTTGGAATACAGCAAAAGAATTAAAAATAAGAATCAAAAGAAAATAGAGTCAAATGAACAAAATTAGAAGTAGCATTATCGTTTTAGGAATTGCCATGTTCTTTGGCTGTGAGCAAGAGAAGAAAATGGTAGTATCTAAAAATAAAGAAGTTGTTTACCAAGTATTTACACGTTTATTTGGTAATACAAATACAACAAATAAACCTTGGGGAACGATTGAAGAAAATGGAGTAGGAAAGTTTAATGATTTTACAGATAAGGCCCTTAAGGAAATCAAAGATTTAGGAGTTACTTACATTTGGTACACCGGAGTCCCTCACCATGATGTTATTACAGATTATAAGGCATTTGGAATCTCTGACGATGATCCTGACGTTGTAAAAGGGAGAGCAGGATCACCCTATGCTGTCAAAGATTATTACAATGTAAATCCAGATTTAGCGGTTGACCCATCGAAGCGATTGGAAGAATTTGAGGCGTTAATTGAGAGAACTCACAACGCTGGATTAAAACTTCTCATTGATATTGTTCCGAATCACGTGGCAAGAAATTACCAAAGCTTATCAAATCCAGAAGGGACAAAAGATTTTGGTGCTGACGATGATACTTCAAAGAAATACGACGTCAATAATAATTTTTATTACAATCCAGGAGAAGCTTTTGAAGTTCCTGAGTTTTTAAACAATTATAAACCTTTAGGAGGTGATGTTCACCCGATGTCTGATGGGAAGTTTGATGAGAACCCAGCCAAATGGACAGGAAATGGATCGAGAGCTTCCAAACCCAGCTTTTATGATTGGTATGAAACGGTTAAGGTAAACTATGGTATAAGTCCGGATGGGAAAAAAGATTTCAATGAGTTACCAGAAGGATTTGATAACCAAGATTATAAAAAGCACTTCGAATTTTGGAAAGACAAAACAGTACCAAACTCATGGGTTAAGTTCAGAGACATTGCTTTGTATTGGTTGGATAAAGGTGTAGATGGATTCAGATTTGATATGGCCGAAATGGTACCTGTTGAGTTTTGGAGTTTTATGAATTCATCCATTAAGATGAGAAATCCAAAAGCATTCTTATTGGCAGAGGTGTACAATCCATCTTTGTATAGAGATTATATCAAGAAAGGAAAAATGGATTATCTGTATGATAAGGTTGAGTTGTATGATACAATCAAGCATGTGATGCAAGGTCATGGATGGACAGATAATATTCCTCCTATTCAAGAAGGTTTAAAAGATATTGAGCATCATATGATTCACTTTTTAGAGAATCATGATGAGCAACGAATTGCGAGTCCAGATTTTGCTGGAAATGCGTTAAAAGGAAAGCCAGCTATGGTGGTTTCTACTACGATCAGCACATCACCTACGCTAGTTTACTTTGGTCAGGAGTTTGGTGAACCTGGTGCAGAAGACTTAGGATTTGGAGATCCTACACGTACTTCTATTTTTGATTATGGTAGCGTTCCAAGCATGGTACGATGGGTAAATGAAAAGAAGTTTGATGGAGGTCAATCAACAGAAGAAGAGAAGAGTTTGAGAGATTTCTATCAAAGACTGCTCAATTTCACCATACAAAGTGAAGCATTAATGGGTAAATACCAAGAGATACATTCTCACAATCGAAATGTTACTCAAGGATATGATCAAAGAGTTTTGTCTTTTGCTCGCTGGAATGAAAATGAACAGTTGCTAATCATATCTAATTTTGATGCCGGTAAATCGTATGAATTCGATTTAAAAATACCAGATAACATTGTTTCTGAATGGGGTTTGAGTAAAGGTGAATATCAATTACAAGATGCTTTGTATAACGAATATACAACCAATTTGAATG
>CAZDKB010000147.1:0-3983 GCA_964505885.1 uncultured Flavobacterium sp. | reverse complement strand
ATTCCCCTAAGCACGCTGCATGGTAATATATGGTATCATTTGGGTCTTGCCTATTACCTTCAGAACGATATGGAAAAAGCCTTGGAAGCGTTTAGCAATAGAACCGTCACAGAAAAATATCCAGACAACCTAGTCTCGGGTGGTTATTGGTTGTATATGATCAATAGAAGACTGGGTAATCAACAAGCTGCCGATGAATCTATTAAAGATGTAACCGCAGATATGGATATTATTGAAAATATGAGCTATCATAAAATGTGTTTGTTCTTTAAAGGAGAGATTAGTGAGGAAGAATTGACAAAAGAAACTGTTGGAACCTCTTCTTCTGATGTTCTGGCTTACGGATTGGGGAATTGGTATTTATATGAAAAACAAGACTCAATCAAAGCTAAAGCCTCCTATGAGCGACTTTTAGAAAAGGGAAGTAAATATTCTTTTGCTTATTTGGTGGCAGAATCCGACTATAAACGTCTTTTTCAAAAAGATTAAGATTTGATCTCTATCTCTTTTCGAACCTCCATTCCAGACTGATCCATCACTGTAATGGTGTATTTTCCTTCTTTAGGCTGAATCGCTAACTCATGGAATTCGGTGGTTTTACCTAAATAGTTATTATTAATATACCAAAACAACTCTGCGTCTTCGTTTGAATGGGCTACCTTTAAAATTACATCATTCTTTTTTCCATCAAACTCCTTAGGCAAATAGATGGTATTCTGATCTTTAGGATAAATAAAGGCAATTGCCTCTTCGCTGGTGTCAATACAATTCGCTTGAAACTCTGGTAATCTTTTATACAAAGGATTCTTATTCTGAAAATAATGCTCCATTACCGGAGGCAATACAAACCAAGACTTTCTCACCATCTCATTCTGACTCACACATGAGCTGTTTACCAGTCGGTTTTCTGATTTGTTCATATGCACCCATTTATGATATGGGCAAGGTTTTGAATGCAAGCCTGTCATGGCTATATCCATTTGCTTGGTATGTTCACAGATCTCTGTAGCTCTATATCCGCTTTTACTGCAAACCTCAACAGTAACCAATTCGTTTAAAGGCGGATGAAACCATTCGCTATTGGGAAGCTTGTCAAAAACATCAAAGAGAATTGGGGCCGCTGTTTGCACTCCCACCAATCCAGGTCTTCCCTCTCCGTCTGCATTTCCTACCCAAACTCCTACCACGAAATCTTTGGTAGTACCAATGGCCCAAGCATCTCTAAAGCCAAAGCTAGTCCCGGTTTTCCATGCGATCTCTTTGGAGGAATCGAAATAATGCCAATTTTGATTGGCTCCTGGTCTATAGACTTCTTTCAAACTTTGAAAGGTCTGATACATCGAAGCAGCATTGAAAACATTCTTTTCCTGACTTTGTTTTCCGAAATCTACAGTTACGTCCTTATAAAAATTAGGCTCACAAAACTCATTGCTATAATATGCCATAGATTCATCATAATGATTAATGGTTGATGAAAAGGCTGCATAGTTCTTACATAGATCCCACAGATTAGATTCAGCTCCTCCCAGAATTATGGACAAACCGTAGTGATCTGCAGGCTGATTGATCGTAGTAAAATTCATCTTTTGCAGATAATCATGCATTTTATCCAATCCAAATTCTTGCAACATCTTCACGGCAGGTATATTCAAGGATCGAGCTAAAGCTCTCTTGGCTGGAACAGCACCTGCAAAATCTTGATCGTAATTTTCTGGCTTGTAAGTTCCCACTTGGGTTGGAATATCCGGTATCAAGGTCTCAGGTAAAATATCACCGTTATCAAGCATAGCAGAATACAAGAAAGGCTTTAAAATGCTTCCCGTACTTCTAGGTTTGTCAATAATATCTACATGTCTTTGATGCTCATTGGTAGTAGGTGTATTTCCCACATAGGCCAATACATCCCTAGTCTTAACATCCAAAACCAATATCGCAGCATTGTGAATCTCGTTCTGTGACAATCGATCATAATGGATCTTCGCAATCTGATTCGCTCTGATTTGCAATTCATAATCCACTGTTGTTCTCACCAACTGCCCTTCTCGGCTTTTACTGATCTTTTGCAATAAATGAGGTGTGATCTGCGGAATGGCATAGGCTTTTGGAGGCAACTCCTCTTCAATCGATAGATCATAGGTGAGTGAATCAATGATTTTATTTTCTAGTAGTTTTTTAAGGAGTCGGTTTCGTTTGGCCAACAAACGCTCTTGATTTTTCCCTGGATAAATCAAGGAAGGTGCGTTAGGAAGTATGGCTAAAGTCGCAGACTCTGCCCATGATAGTTGTTCTGGACTCCTATTGAAATACCTCCATGAAGCAGCTTCTAAACCGACGACGTTTCCGCCATAAGGTGCATTATTTGCCCATAAAGAAATGATATCGTCTTTCGATTCTCTGAACTCCAAACGAGTGGCTAGAATGATCTCCTTGATCTTTTCCCAATAGGTTCTATCTGTTCCTTTGCGTGATAAACGAATTACCTGCTGGGTAATCGTACTTCCTCCTCTAACGACTTTTCCTGCCTTGCTATTGGCTTTGATCGCTTTTAAAATAGAAACAGGGTTAAAACCGGGGTGATCATAAAAGTGCTCATCTTCAAACAAGATCAAACAAGTTTTAAACTTCTCAGGGATCTCTTTATTCTCTGGGAATCTCCATTGTCCGTCTCTCGCGATCTTTGCTCCTAAAAGCTTGTTGTCCTTACTAACAACAACTGTAGATGTAGGCTCATCAAACAAAACCGAAGGTAAACATAAGGCATACCAGATCAACAAAATCGATAAAATCGAATACTTGATCTTATGTTTTTTGATATATCTTTTTAGTTTACTCAATTTTATTGTTTATTCGTTTAGTTGGTTTGTAAAAGGGTTAAGGGTTAAGGGTAAAAGTCGAAAGGTATTCTAATGAAAGCCTCCTTTCCCTGCCTGCGGCAGGCAGGTACTTTTTACTTTGTACTTTCACCCTTCTACTTTCTCCTTTCTACTTAACCACCTTAATCCACTTCCCTTTACCTCTTACTAAATAATCGTTGTCGTACATAGCTTCAGACTGAATTCCCGGCAAATAATAGGTTCCTAGATAAGAAGCATTCAATAGCACTTTAAACTGCTTCTCATCATATCTGCTTCCTTTTCTTCTTAAATCGAAATAGAAATTCACTCTATCGTCTCTGATATCTGTGTATCGCGCTGTACTTTCCGTTCCGCCTCCGTACTCCGTAAATCTCGTGTTCACAATCTCCCATCCCGAAGGAAAGATTTGTGTCAAGGCAATATCATCTACGTCATCATTTCCTAAGTTTCTTACAGTAACCGTTGCCACAAACTCCTGACCTTGCTCTAATTGATCGATGTTCAAAGGTGTTCCGTTAGGCAAACTATAAGAAATGGTAGTTGTTAATCCTCTTCTCTCTACCAACTCCTTTCCTAATGGAAGTTTTCCTTTGGTGATTAGGCTGACATAAACTGAGTTATTCTCTTTATTTAACAAACTCATCTTGTAACTGCCTTTTGATAATGTAAACTCGGAATCAATTATGGTTTTTGAAGTGGTCATGGTTTCTTTCTTACCCTTAAAGTTATACTCAACCTTTATGGCCTTTCCTCCATTTTTGATCATCAATTTCCCCATAGCCAGCAAGCTGTAAGCAGTGGTTTGAGTACTCATCCATTTCGGACTCGATAGATCTTTGGCAATAGACTTCGCAAATTCAAAGGTTCTGCTGTCGTCTAACAAGATCATCGTCTCTAATGCCATTGCCTTATCTCTCGTTGCCGATCCGTAGTTGTATCGATAGTATCCATCGTTAAATTGGATGGTTGCTGTATTAGCCAATTCTTTACTCGCTTGTTTTTGTCCGACTAAAGCATAGGCAGCAGCCAGCCTCCATTTGGCAGTATTAGACAAATCATCCATTTCTCTTAATCGGTTCATGGCCCCTAAGTCTGCATTTCCAGAAAGCGCTAGTGTGTACAAGCGAT
>CAZDKB010000146.1:0-4016 GCA_964505885.1 uncultured Flavobacterium sp. | reverse complement strand
GGATAGCAGTAGTTTCTAAGATTACTTGTAAAATTGTTTAAGACTAAAATCTTTGATGTGACATAATGCATACTTGTTTCTTCGTTTTCTTTTGCAAACGGCAAGATTTTTATTGACTCCAATATATTGGTTAGAACAATTTATATCGAATGAAATGGGGTCTTCTTTATCTAAAAATAAGCTTTTTTAGCCTGAGTCTGCTCTCCGAGGCTTTGAAAATTTGAGTGAACAAAATTAATTGTAAGGGAGTGTAATGAGCCTATTACAAGAAATTCAAGATATTGCTGTTGATGCTAACTCAAATTTAGAAACGTTACTTCTCAAATGTAGGGTTCTAGCTCAGTATCTTAAGCATGAGGATTTAAAAAAATGGGTAGAAAATGAGCTTAATGGATATGGTGAAGAATCTGACCTTCCTGCTTACCGCAGTATTAATCATTGCTTATGTTATGGGAATTTTAGTGGACGTGGAGCTAGATCAGGAAACGTTCAGCTTCCCACATCGCTTATTCCAGAAGAATATAGGGATGAACTTACGAAGGTTGAATTAAGAGAAGGTGTTGGCTATATCAAGAGACTCTTGGGAGAGGGTGATGGTCCGACTCTTCCATATGCGTGGCGTGCAGAGTATTACAAATTATTTAGAGGCGGTCCTTCTTCAAAGATGATACATGCTTGGACAGTACTCCCTAAAGTAAATGTAGCTGAACTTATGAGTACGATCCGGAATCGTATACTGAACTTTACTCTCGAGATTCAATCATTAGCCCCCAATATTGAAGAATTAGAGTCAAAAGATACGGCCGAGCTTACTAAAAAAGTTACACAGATATACAATATATGTATTGCAAACATAACAAATGCTCACACCCTTCAGCAAAAAACTGTTATTAATATCCAGCAAGTTGAAAAAGTCGTTGTTGGTGATCTCTCATCTCTTGAAAGTATCCTTAATGAGATTGGTCTAGAAGGATCTGATATTAATGCTTTGAAAGATGCCATAAAGGCTGATGGGGATCGTTCACGAGTCCAAGAGCCAGGCCCAGAAGTTAAGAGCTGGTTGTGGAAAGTAATGTCTAAGATGGTAAAAGGAGCGGGAAAGGTTGCTTTGAACACAGGTGGAATCATACTTGCAGAGGTCCTTATGAAGTATTATGATTTTAATTGATCACATATAATTTGTACTTTTGTCAACTAGGTTACTGATTTCTATTATCACAACCCTACAATCCAAAACGCTATAAGTGGTTTGAGAACGGCTTTCAGAAGGAGCTAGTTTTGCAATCACAGTCTGGGCTTTCTGAGCTTTATCTAAAGCGATGCCAGCCACTGCATAACAGTGACCGGTAAGTGAGCTAGGTTACCTTAAGATCAAGGTTTATTTTGCGTCTTAGCCTCTTCGGCTTCTTCTTCCTGGGGTGTGATGCTAACATACATGTTTGGCTTTGATTTTTTCAGCTCCTCAACAACATCGAGGGTTACTTTTGGGCATTGATATATTCTCAATGTTGATAAATTTTCCATATCTTTGAGATACAATATGCCTTCATTAGTAACTTTGGGAGATAGGTAAATAGATAACGACAATAAACTCTTCATATCTTTAAGCTGCGATATACCTTCATTAGTGATTTCACCCATACTTCCCAAATGTAAGTTTTTTAAATTTTTGAAATTCATGAAAGAAGCAAGCCCTGTATTACTAATAGAACTATTTCCACGTATTGTAAGGTCTTCAAGTTTTTTTAACTTTGCTAATTCTGATATGCCTTTATCGGTTAGCTTTGAATTTCCAAGAAACATCAGGTAAGTTAACTCTTGATAAGGTGACAGAGCTTGCGCCTTTTCGTCATCTCCATTCATCACACGAAGATTTGTAATGTCAGGAGACAATTCCTGTATTTGTTCTACTGATCTAACTGTTGTAGTAGGGAAAGCTTCAACAACAAAGCCCCAACCACCCCAAAGCCAAATGCCTAGAGCAGCAGTTAGAAGAACAAGACAAACACCAACAATAAGAACTATTTTAACTAGGGGACGCGGCACCAAACCCTCCTGACGTATCTGAATTACTTAGAAGCATTATTCAGAGCTTCTTCAGCCTCTTCTTCCTGAGGTGTGATACTAACATACATGTTTGGCTTTGATTTTTTTAGTTCCTCAATAACATCAAGGGTTACCTTGGGACATTGACCTATGGTCAATGATGATAAGTTCTCGATATCTTTGAGTTGCAGTATCCCTTCATTGGTAATTTTAGGAAATCGGTAAATAGTTAGTGATGATAAGTCTTTCATACCTTTGAGTTGGGATATTCCTTTATCAGTAACTTTACTTGCACCTGAAATTCTTAGTGATGATAAGTTTTCTAAGTTTTTAAGTTGGAGCATCCCCTCATCAGTAAACCCATTCATACTCTCAATTCTCAAATGCTTTAGAAACTTAAGGTTTATTAAAGCATTGAATCCTATACCACTAATATTATTACTACGACTTCCACCTATATCCAATTCGCGAAGTTTTTCTAACTTCGCGAATTCTGAAATACCTTGATCACTAAGCTTTGAGTTAGCAATAAAAAGAAGACTAGTCAGTTTTTGATATGGAGCTAATGCTCGGGCTTCGTCATCGCCACCACTAACAACATAAAGACTGGTAATATCAGAGGGTAGTTCCTCTATTTGCTCTATTGATCTAACTGCTGCTTCATAGGAGCTTTCAACAATAAACCCCCAACCACTCCAAAGCCAAATGCCTACAGCAGTAGCTAGAAGAATAAGGCAAACACCAACAATAAGAACTATTTTAACTAGGGGACGCGGCACCAAACCCTCCTGGCGTATCTGAATTACTTAGAAGCATTATTCAGAGCTTCTCCAGCCTCTTCTTCCTGAGGCGTGATCATGATAGAAATATTTGGCTTTGATTCTTTCAGTTCCTCGATAACATTAAGAGTTACTTTAGGACACCGAACAATTTTTAAGCTTGATAGGTTTTCCATATCTTTGAGATGCAGTATCCCTTCATTGGTAATTTCAAGAGAGCTGAAAATAGTTAATGACGATAAGCTTTCTATATTTTTAAATTGTGACATTCCTTCATCAGTAAACCCACTCACACCCCCGATCTCTAAGTGTTTTAAAGATTTGAGGTTAGCAAAAGCACTAAAGCCTTTGCCACTAATAGAGCTATTTCCACGTATAAGAAGGCGTCGAAGTTTTTTGAGTTTTGCAAGCTCTGAAATACCCTGATCACTGAACTTTGAATTACCCAAAAAAAGTATACTCGTTAATTCTTGGTATGGTATCAGGGCCTGGGCTTCTTTATTACCTCCTTTGACACGAAGACTAGTAATATCAGGAGGTAATTCCTGTATTTGCTCCACTGAGCTAACTGTTGCTTTGTAAGTGTTTTCAGCAACAGCAAATCCCCAACCACTCCAAAGCCAAATGCCTATAGCGACAGCTAAAAGAACAAGACAAACACCAACAATAAGAACTATTTTAACTAGGGGACGCGGCACCAAACCCTCCTGACGTATCTGTATCTTCTGGATCATAAGTATCCTCATCTGGAATTGCTGTATCCCAACCCACAGCATTAGAATGGTCTGGTTCATCAGAGTCAAGTCCAACTTCCGCAAGACAATGGCGAACTATACTATTACTATTCGGTCCATGTGGATCGTATTTGGCACGTCGGTACTTATCAAGGTCAAGAGGACTAAATTGCATAAAACAGCTTTTTAATTTATCAACCTTATCACAAATATCTCCATCAACGTCTTGAATACCTCGTGTATCACATCTTGGACTGTCTTTATCGGGATTGTCGGGGTCATCGTAGTCATAAGTGTGTGCTTCTATCGTCCCATATCCACCTTCTCCATCGTCACCAGGACCTGCACGAAAAGTAAGCATTTTTCCATCTTTATCTCGTGCCTTAATTGAGCAATGGCTGGCAAAAAGCCCAGCAATGTGATCAAGATCTCGACAACAAACCTGAACAATACAGCC
>CAZDKB010000145.1:1172-4041 GCA_964505885.1 uncultured Flavobacterium sp. | reverse complement strand
TTGGCTAAATACATCTTGTAACTTTTAGGAACATAGGTAGAATCTAAAATCCAGACGTAAGCATCTCCTGGAGTTGTTCCGCCGGATGTATATTTGATACGTAGTGCGTCGTTTCCATTAACTTTTTCGATAGTTCGAATGGTTCCAGAATCAAATAATTTATGAGGAGCTACCAACCAAAAGCTATCATTATTAAAGATATCCCATGCGCGTTTCACAAGAGCGCTATCTTGAGATTCTTTTTCTTTTAAATAGGCTTTGCTTTTTTCCATATCATTTGGATGAAGAACAACTTTAACATCATTCCAACTCACATCTACAATATGATTTTGTTTGTCCCATTTAAAATTCCTTCTTCCAGCAAAACTCCATTCGATATATCGGGTTTTCTTGTAAGCTTCATGTTTGATAGCTTTCAGAATCTTATGAGCAAGTTCATCTGCTTTAGGATTGTACCCTTTTACGTTCCCCATATCGATCTCCATACCCAACAAGGACAATGTATGTTTTGTAGGCAAATACACACCTGATTCTGATCTTACATGATCATTCCAAGTAGCTCCAACTCCTCCAATAGGAATAATTTGCGTCCACATTTTGTAAGAGACGGGAAGAAAATTATCGTCTAATATCCATAAATAAGAATCGCCTGGAGTAGTTCCTCCGGAAGTGTAAGTAACAAGCAAAGCGTCTTTTCCTTCATGCTTTACAATCTTTCTTTGAACTCCCTCGTCAAATATTTTATAAGGAGCTACCAGCCAAAAGCTATCATTGTAGAAGTTACTCAGGGCTTTTTCAATTAGTTCAGGAGATTCTGCCGTGCTTTTTGAAGAATCATTGAGGTCGAGAAGTATGGTTTTATCCACAAGCGTTACTTCCACTTTTCCTTCAGATTTCTTCCACTTATAATGATTCTTATTTCTAAAACTCCACTCAAAAACTTCAGTGCTATTAAAAGCTTCCATGTCTAGAGCCGCAGCCATTTTTTTTGCCAATTCCTCAGCTTTCGGACCAGCTTCTCCCTCAGGCATGGATTCGTTGTTTATAAAATAAATGATTCCAATTCCAAGGATCAATAGAAGTAAAAGGACTCCAATAATTTTAAAAAATTTCTTCATTTTCTTGTATTTTTTGATGAATACCTTTCGCTAGTTCATCTGCTGATTCAGGGTTGTATCGAAACCACAATTCAGGTTCTATCAATTCTAATTCTGCTAAGGCTAGTTCGTTTTGATTGTCTAAAAATACATCAACTCGAGCATAAATTGGAATTTCAGGACAAGATTTTACAGCATACTCAGCAAATTCAATTTCTTCTCTTGAGGGTTGATATTCGTGAACAGTACCACCATAATCGTCCTGCACTCTAAAATCTCCCGGTTTAGCGATTTTTAATATGGCATGCGTAAATTTTCCATTCATAACCATAAGAGAAACCTCTCCTTTCTCTACAATATTTCTTTGAAAAGGCTGAATCATCATAGATTCGTTCGTTATGAGTTTAGAAAATAAATCTTCATAATTGGTTATTGTATCTAGCTTGATTCTGTAAGTCTCCCTTGCTGCTCCTGAAACACAGGGTTTTAAAACCAAATCAGAATAATGGGTTTTAGAAATGATTTCTTGTAATGTTCTTTGATCTCCTTTTTCTATAAATAGTGTCTCGCAAATAGGAACTCCATTATGTTTCAAATCTAGCAAATAGTGTTTATCAATATTCCAATAAATAATGGATTTGGAATTTAAAAGTTGGCAATTCTTACTTACAATATCTAACCAATTAGAAAATTCATCAAAACGATCGAAATAATCCCATGTAGTTCTAAATAGCAAATAGGAGGCAGTAGACCAATCAAAAATAGGATCATCCCAAGATTTTCTTGAAACTTTTAGCCCTGATTTTTCTAGAGATTTTTTTAGAATGTCATCTTCTAGATAAACATTATGAATATATTCTTCAGTAGGTGAATCATTCACATATCTATGATCAGTTAAAATGACTACATCATATTTTTTCATTTTTTATTTGCTTCGTAGTAATTGAGAACATGCTTAGGAATTTCGATGCCTTTTTTTAACTCTTCATCAGGAATTGGGTACTCGGCAATTTGTTTGATAGGAACGACTCCTGCCCAAACGTCTAAATCATAATCTTCAGGCTCGTCATTCACTCCAACATCTCTAATTTTGGCAGAAGCAGTTTCAATTTCCATTTCTACTACTAAGGTTCTGTCAAGTTCTTTTTGATGCATGGGTCTTATTCCTTCCCATCTACCTATCATCATTTGATCAACAACACATTTTAGTGCTTTGTCTTTCTTTGAGTCATCTTCTATTTTTTTAATAGCGCCAAATAAAGTAACAGATCTATAATTTACTGAATGATGTAATCCCGATCTTGCTAGCACCAAACCATCAAGATGCATGATGGTTACACTTACTTTTTCAACTTCTAGTAAAGAGTTCAACATTCTGTTTCCTTGAGAACCGTGTAAATAGATTTTGTTTTCAAATCTACCATAAGCCATAGGGATGGATATAGGATAGCCATCATAAATATAACCTACATAACATACAAAGCCAGAGTCGATAATTTCGTTGATTTTTGCCACATCATAATTGGCTCTAATCTGTCCTCTTTTGACTCTATTTAGAGATGATTTTTGGTATTCTTTCATTGAATTTAAAAGAGTATAATTTAGAAAAGATTTCTGGAATACCCAGAAATCTTTTCTATGTGTTGATACTAAAAAAGTATATGGTTACTTGTCATTTTTATATCCTTTAGGACGCTTCCATCTGATAGGAGCTTTGGGTTCAGGTTTCATTTGAAACTCCTGAGTTTTCAAAAGTCGTAAAGCTTCTTTTA
>CAZDKB010000145.1:0-1162 GCA_964505885.1 uncultured Flavobacterium sp. | reverse complement strand
CTGAGGATCTTTTCCGTTAATCACACTTTTTGGATCTTGAATTACTTCTATATTTGGAGCAATTCCTTCCCCTTCAACTGCCCACTTGCCATCAACATCAAAGAAACCACCACGAGGAGCAACCATTCTACCACCATCGATAAATCTAGGAGTATCCCAAGTTCCAACTAAACCTCCCCAAGTTCTTGTTCCCACTAGAGGTCCAATTTTTTTCATTTTAAACATATATGGAAGTAAATCTCCACCAGAACCTGCTCGCTCATTAATAATCATGACTTTAGGACCCCAAATTCCTGCCATAGGTGTTGTCCAAGGTCTACGATCGTTGGCTTTGCTATTGAAATAACCAAACAATTCACGAGACATAATATCAATCATATAATCGGCAGCAGAACCACCACCATTATTCCTCTCATCAATCACAACACCTTTTTTATCCTGTTGAGAGAAATAGTATCTATTAAATGAAGTGAAACCGCCACCTCCTGTATTGGGTACATAAACATATGCCAATTTACCATTGGATAGCTTGTCAACTTTCCTTCTGTTATTTTCAATCCAATCGATTCCTCTTAAATTTCTTTCACTTCGTATAGGCTTTACCAAATATTCTCTAGCTCCAGTAGAGGATGGAGTGGAATTCACTGTGATGTATATTTCTCTCCCTGAAGTTTGTTCTAACAAACTATATGGATTCATAGTAGAGGTCAGATTTGTCCCATTGATACTAATTAAATAATCTCCTTCATTTACATCAATTCCAGGTAATGCTAGTGGGGCATTAAAGTTAGGGTTCCATCGTTCTCCTTTGTAAACCTTCGTAATTTTATAGCGCCCTTGATCTGCTTTAAAATCGCAACCCAACAGTCCTACAGGTACTCGATTTAAGTCTGGAAAATCACCACCAGAAACATAGGAGTGTCCTACAGCGACCTCACCGCTCATAATATCAACAACATAGTTCAAGTCGGTTCTATGGCGAACATGATTGATCCAAGGTGAATACCATTTGTAAACCTCTTTCCAAGGAGCTCCATGTACGTTGTCAACATACAAGAAATCACGCATGTATCTCCATCCTTCTTTGAAAATCTGATGATACTCAGCTTGAGGATCTAACTTAATTTTCATATTAGTTTTCAATCTTCCTTTACCAGGCTTT
>CAZDKB010000144.1:0-4077 GCA_964505885.1 uncultured Flavobacterium sp. | reverse complement strand
ACAGCCGTATCATCTCCTCGTTTATCGGCTCCTCCTTCATAGGTACCATCTTTTTGAACCAGAATGGCATTTACCTTTCCTATAACACGAGAGTTCCTTTCATCGATTTTATATCCTAGCTCTTTTAACTCCTTTTTTACGATTGAGTCGAACTGATTAGGTTCTATCATTACCACATCAGGTAACCATTGATGATGAAATCTAGGTTGATCTACGGCTTCTTGCATTCCCATATTAAACTCGTGAACATTCAGGATTGTTTGCAGTACAGAAGTAATAATGGTAGACCCGCCAGGAGTACCTACTACCATATGTAGTTTTCCATTTTTTTCAACGATTGTTGGCGTCATAGAACTCAACATTCTTTTTTCCGGAGCAATCTCGTTTGCTTTTGCACCGATCAACCCAAACATATTTGGAGTTCCAGGTTTACTACTAAAGTCGTCCATTTCATTATTAAAAAAGAACCCTAGTTCTTCACTATATAATTTTGAGCCAAATCCGCCATTGATGGTGGTAGTTACAGATACTGCGTTTCCATAGGCATCAACAATAGAGTAGTGGGTAGTCTCATTACTTTCTATAAACTCGATGTTTCCATGGTCTATCTCAGAAGACTTTGTGGGTCTGTCAAATGAAAAGCTCGACATTCTCGCTTCATTATAGGCTTTACTTATAAGGGTGTCTAAAGGAATATCAACAAAATCAGGATCCCCTAAGAAATAACTTCTATCTGCATAAGCTCTCCTTTCTGCTTCAATGATAACTTGCATTGCCTTTGTGGAGTTAAGCCCATATTTATCAAGGTCGAAAGATTCTATGCTTGTCATGATTTGTGCTAAACAAACTCCACCACTTGCAGGTGGCGACATAGAAATAATCTTCAAGTCATCGTATTCAAAGACCACAGGTGTTCTCCATTTTGCTTCGTATTTCGCTAAATCTTCTTCGGTGATAATTCCTCCTTCTTGTTGAATAAAAGCAGCTATCTTTTTTGCAGTTTCTCCTTTGTAAAATCCGTCTCTTCCTTCTTTCTGAATTCTTTCCAAGGTGTTTGCCAATGCATTGTATTTGACCGTATCACCCTTTTTCCAGCTTCTTGCCAATGGAATGGTATCCTTATTAACTTCTAAAAATGCCTTTTTATAATACGCTAACCTTTGCTCTTGTTTCTCCGTGACTACAACCCCTTTTCTTGCCAAAGCGATCACAGGCTCTAAAATTTCTTTCATAGGAAGCTTGCCAAATTTTTCATGGGAAGCAAAAACTCCTGCAACGGTTCCGGGCACACCCACAGCCGTTGCTCCTTTTGTGCTTTTTCCGGGGATGATATTTCCATCCTCATCTAGGTACATATCTCGTGTTGCGGCTAATGGTGCTTTTTCTCTGTAGTCTAAAGAACCAATGTCTCCCTCTTTTGTTCTGTATACCATAAAACCACCTCCTCCAATATTCCCAGCATAGGGATAGGCGACAGCCAAGGCAAGCTCTGTGGCAGCCATAGCATCGAAGGCATTTCCACCTTTTTTTAGGATCTCAACTCCGATTTTCGAGGCTTCAACTCTTGCGGAAACAACCATTCCGTTATCGGCAGTGACACCCAGTACCTTTGATTCTTCTGGTTTACATTGAACAAATAAGAGTCCTGTTAGAAATAATAAGCCGAGTTTTTTCATTTTGATAAATTAGTTGGTAGTTAGTTCTTTGAGTTTTTGAGACGAGAAAGATCTTAGTTCGTCAAAAAACTCAGTAAAGTCTTTTTCAAAATTTTGATAGTGTTCTTCTAGATCTGCTGTAGCAAGATTCATTTTGGATTTGTTCTTCGTTCTCCTATTCATTCCATCTAAAACACGTTGCATACCTTCCATAAATTGATAATTATACAACCAGTTGAATTCGATCATATAAGGCAGCATATGTTGAGTTTTTTCTGGAAGCTTTTCAAGGTTGTTTTTCAGGAGCTCATATACAGAATTTACGTAAACCTCTAAAGGAATTGCAGAATACAGATCCCAATTCTTGGCTAAATAGTGATCATAGAAGATATCTACGATAACTCCAGCATAATGACCGTATTTCTGCCTTAATCTATTTTTTGATCTCCGCACGATCTCATGACCATCTGTGTAAGAATCGATTTCTCGATGAAGCCTTATGCCGATTTGAATGCTTTCTGAATATTTGTCTAGTTTACTTCCTTTGACACTATCAGCCATGAAATTCCCGATCATAACATCAGTTTTGTCTTTTGATAAGTAGAGGTGAGCTAAAAAGTTCAAAGTCTAGTTTTCAAGTTGTCTGGTAAAAATAAGAAAAAACAAAAACTTAATTTTTTATTGACGTTAAGTAAACAGAGCTTAAGTCTGATAAAGTCGACTTAACTCTCAACAATTAAGTTACAAGATTAACAAAAAGAGGCACTGTTTTCCCATAATTCATTGTCTTTTAGAATTAATTGATAGTTTTGTTTTTAATGCAGAAAAGAAAAAAAATAAGACTACTTTCTAGATTTTATTTGAAAATCCTATTTCTATTGACTTTTGTCTGTTCCAGCGCTAGCTATGGACAGGAGCAACTTGATGGTGCCTCAAAAATAATGTCACCAGTCACAAACAATGCTAAATTTCAAGAAGCAAAAAGAGTTTTTGAAATCATTGAAAAGGATAGAGCTTCAAGTTCTAAGTATTTTAAAACAGAAAAGGAAGCCCTCAGCTATTATTCTGGTGCACTTAATTGGGTGAAGGATAATGGGAGTCAGGAAGATCTCTTATTCGCGAAAAGGGCTGTTTTATACTATTACATCCACTTCGCTGATGATGTTGAGATTATTTCTAGATCAAGAGATTTATTAAGCTATTCCGGACAATTAGATGGTAAGCTTCAAGTGGGATTACTCTATAATTTAAAGGAGGCCTATAGAAGAACAGAGCAGTTTAAAGAATATATTGAGGTGTTACCCCAGTATCATGAAAAGAGTAAAGAATTCGGCTACACATCCGAAGGTGAAGAGAATTACAACTGTGAAGTAGCCTTTGTCCATTATTCCTTAAAAAACTTTAATAAGGCCGTTGTTGCCTATTCAAAATGTTCAGAAGAGTTAGGTCAAAAAAGAAGTTATTTAGCCCAGAGTAGTGCCTTGAATAATGTCGGGTTGAGCTATCAAAAACAAAAGAAATTAGACAGTTCTAATTTCTTTTTTGAGAAGGCAATAAGTGTTCTTCAAGATAAATTAGTGATTGGCCGAAATCCTAGTCCCTATTACAATCATTTTGAAAATGTTATTAGAGGGAATATTGCTAGTAATATGGTCATGACAAATCAGCTAGAAGAGGCGAAGGGATTTTTTTATAAAGAACTTCAAAGTGGAAAAAGGTTTGGCGAATTAAATATCGTTACCAGTGCCTATTACAATTTGGCTGAGGTTTTTTACAAACAGAATGATCACAAGAACACCCTACAGTATTTGGATAGTACGCTAACAATTCTAAAAAGTTATTCGAGTGTGCCAATAAAGAAAAAGGCACTTTATATGAGAGCGAAAAGTTTATTGCAACTCAATAGAAAAGAACAGGCTTACAAGGCATTTGAATATTATGATCGTTTCGTAGATTCCTTAGAGATAGAGAAGGCTCGCAAAGGCTTTATGATGGAGATTGTTAAGTACGAGACTAATTTAAAATCAGAGGAACTTTCTGAAATTCGTCAGAGTGTTGATAGAGAAAAGACGGTTAACTTTTATCAAAGAATCGGAATTTGGTTTCTTGTTTTCTTATTGTTGATTTTCTTCCTTACGTTTTGGAAGATCAACAAGAGTAATCAAATAATTAGAAGTCAAAAAAAGGAAGTAGATCATTCTCTGAAAGAAAAAGAACTGCTAATCCGAGAGATTCATCACAGAGTCAAGAATAATTTACAGGTGATCTCAAGTCTATTACAGATTCAATCCATCAAGTTTAAAAGTGTTGAGTTCGACAGTTTGATGAACCAATCTCAAAGGCAAATAAAAGCGATGTCTTTAGTGCACGAGATGCTTTACAATAAAGATCAATTATCCATGATTCCAATGAATGAATATCT
>CAZDKB010000143.1:0-4116 GCA_964505885.1 uncultured Flavobacterium sp. | reverse complement strand
TGGGTAGCATCAACCATTAAGTTCTTCTTATTGTTGGTGATCGTATCCATGACCGCAAACGAATACAGCTACAAAACCTTAAAACAAAATTTGATAGACGGTATCAGTAAAAAGGAGTTCATACTTTCTAAGTTCTATACTGTGATCCTTTTTGCTTTGGTATCTACGTTGTTTGTGTTTGTTGTTTCTTTAGTTCTAGGACTTCTATATTCAGATTACAACGAGTTTGCCATCATCTTTACAGACCTTCAATATTTATTAGGATTCTTCATTAAATTACTAGGATTCTTCTCCTTTGGTTTGTTTGCAGGAATGCTAGTTAAGAGATCAGCCTTTGCCGTTGGTGCCATGGTGGTATGGTGGTTTGCTGAGGGAATCGTAAAGTTAATTATAGCAATTTCATTGGGGACTTCAGGTAAAGAGGACATGATTGTAGAAACCATGGATAAGGTAATGCGATATTTTCCTTTCGAATCGATGTCAAACCTTATCAAAGAACCGTTCACAAGATTGGGAGCCGTAAAATCTGTTGCCAACCAAGTTGGTGAGGAGATCACCAAAAATCACGACGTTCAAGTCTTAGATATGGTGATTGTATTGATTTGGACTTTTATCTTCATTTGGGGTTCTTACGCCTTGTTAAAAAAGAGAGATTTGTAATACTTTTGGGTTATATTTGACGTTTGTATAAAAAGCAACCAAAATACATGCGTCTTAAACATATATTACCTCTACTATTTGCGGTATGTTCATTTTTTGTTAGTCACGGACAGCTAAGTACTAGACATTACATTCCTCCAGTAACTGCGAATCAAAATGATCCAATTGCTCCACAGTTCATTTACATTTCTACACCCAGGGTAGATAATGTCTCCTTTACGATTAGACCTGTTGGAGATCCGGGAAATGAATATTCTGGATTGGTTTCTAATGCGAGTCCGTTTATTTACAGAATTGTTCAAGACGGTCAAGATCCGGCGGATCCAGGAGCCATTCTAGATCAGGATGGAGACACCCAGTTTGTTGTCCCCGTAATTTCTGGAGCTGGCGATAACACCAATGTGGTTTTATCTGACCGAGGCTATATTATAGAGTCCAGTGATGTCATTTATGTTTCTGTACGATTTAGATCGAATAGTAGTTTCCATGCAGGAGCGCTCGTTAGTAAGGGTCTTTCTGGATTAGGAACAGAATTTAGAGTAGGTGGATTGGTAGAACAAAATCAGAACCCTATTTCTGGTCATCTTACCTTTTTATCAATCATGGCTACTGAAGATGATACAGATGTAACATTTAGCGATTTCCCCGCAGGAATTAGCATTATAAATCATGTAGGATCTGGCCCGATAAACGCAACTTTAAATGAAGGTGACACCTATGTTCTTGCAGTCTCTGTAAACAGTAATCCAGCTGGAAATCCCGCAGATCTTGTGGGTTCTTTAGTGACTTCAGACAAACCTATCGTGATAAACTCTGGTTCTGCAACAGGAACCTTTGCAAATTCTACATTGACTCCCGGACGAGATTACGGAGTAGATCAAATTGCTGATGCCTCTAAAATCGGTACAGAATATATTTTCGTTAGAGGAAATGGGCCAACATTACTTGAATCTCCTTTTGTTGATGGTTCTCCTTGGGAGAACGTTCTAATTATTGCTAATGAAGATGCAACAACAGTATTTGTGAATGGAGCGGCTTCACCTATCGCAACCTTAGATAGTGGTGAGTGGGTTGTCATTGAGGGAGATAATTATAACGTCGGTGAAAACATGTACGTGCAAACATCAAACCCTGTTTTTGCTTATCAAGGAATTGCTGGAATCAATTCTGGTGCAAACGCTCCAGCCGCTAATCAAGGTATGTTCTTCGTCCCACCATTAAGTTGTGAAAATCGAGGAAATGTTGACAATATTGCACAAATCAACAGGGTTATACCGGGAACTGATCCAGGAAATAACTTTGATGGAGGGATTAGTATTGTAACGAATAGAGGTGCAACAATTACAGTTACAGAAAATGGTGTAGATCGTCCAATTTTAGCATCGGAAGGTCCTTTTGATGTAACTGGAAATAACGACTATGTAACTTATAAATTAGATGACCTTGTAGGAGATGTTTCTGTATCCAGTACAGCGGAACTTTACTGTGCTTATTTCAATCAGAATGGAGCTGCAACATCAGGAAGTTTTTATTCTGGTTTCCCTACTCCTCCAGAGATCAGCTTTGAAACCAATATTGCGAGCTTAGGGAATTGTATTCCCAATGTAACCCTCGAATCTGTGAATACAGATCTTTTCGATTCTGTAGAATGGTTCTTTGACGATGGAGTTTCTGGATTCGTATCTACTGGAAATATGACCGGAACGATAACACCTACGCAAGCAGGTAACTATCGCCTCGTAGGAACACTAGTTTGCTCGGGTGCAACTTTTGAATCCCAAAGCATTCCTGTTAGTTTATGTCCGGATGATCTTGATAATGACTTAATCATAGATAACCTAGATATCGACTTAGACAATGATGGTATTCTTAACTGTGATGAATCGAGAGGAAACGTAATTCTCGATTTTACAGATCTCAATCAGCCAGTACTGAATTTCAATGACGGTGGAACAGACAACACCTTCATTACAACGACCAATAACACTTCAGATTTTACAGGAGACGCGAATAGTAATTTCACTTCAACCCTCGCTGCAGGACCCTCTGAAAGTCAGTCTTATGCTCTTGCCTTTAATAGTCCGTCAAACATAGAGTTTACACAGACAGCAAGCACAACACATACAATTGTAAACGGCGAAACCTTCATTTTAAATGTTGGCCCGAATACTAAAAACATAACCGTAATAGACCCAGATGACCAACTTTTGATCGATACAGATTTTGATGGTTTATTCGAAACTGGGGTAACGAGCTATAATTCGTCAGAAGTAAGATTTAGATTCAATCCTACACCTGATGGCCCTACTCCATTTAGACTTGTGGCTAATAACGTTGAAGACGTAACTTTTACTCATCAATTGGCAAATAACACCGATTCATCCACTTTACAGGCAAATTTGATACTAACTTGTTTTGAATTAGATACCGATGGAGACGGAATAGAAGATTCATTAGATGCCGATTCTGATAACGACGGGATTCCAGATCTCTTTGAGGCAACCGGTACTCTGATTGTACTCAGCGGAATTGACGCAGATCTTGATGGACTTGATGATATTTTTGGAGGCACACCTCAGGTCCTAGTGGATTCTGATAATGATGGTGTATTTGATATTTATGACCTCGATTCTGATAATGACGGAGTATATGATCTCTTTGAGGCAGGACATAGCTTACCTGATGTGGATCTTAATGGTAGAATTGACAATACCTCTCCCCTCGGAGATAATGGTTGGGCCGACTCTCTGGAGACAGCGCCGGATAGTTTCTTAGTTGGATGGGATTTTGCCAACCTTGGAGATATAGATGGAAATGGAGTCTTTAACTCTTTAGATCTCGATGCTGACGGTGACTTATGCTTTGATGTTACCGAAGCCGGATTTACAGATCCAGATAATGATAATATTTTAAGTACTTCACCAGTAACAGTCAATTCTGTTGGAGTTGTAACTGGTGCTGCTGATGGGTACACAATCCCAAACACAGACTACAGTACTATTGCACCAATTCTGTTGAATACTCCATTTGAAGATGTGGCTTTTTGTGAAGCATCAGATTCTACTATCACGATTGATTCAACAGCAGATTCTTTTCAATGGGAAATAAGCACAGATGGAGGAACCAACTGGAGTACATTAACGGATGATGCAGTATATTCTGGGACAACAACTGCGACATTGACCATTACCAACAACCTGTTATCTTATGACGGTCACCAGTTTAGAGTTCAATTGAATCGAATTGGAAATTCTTGTGGTGATGTTTCAAATGCCGTTACTTTAACCATTGAACCTTTACCCATTATTAATAATGTGGTAACTCTTAGACAGTGCGATAACGATACAGATGGTTTTTCAGACTTTAATTTATTTGAAGCAGGTTTTGACATCTCTGCAAATTATTTGAATGAAACCTTTGTTTTCTATCCAACAGAAAATGATGCAATCAACGACA
>CAZDKB010000142.1:0-4117 GCA_964505885.1 uncultured Flavobacterium sp. | reverse complement strand
ACCTATATCCAAATTCTACCGAACTCAATAACCATACACGATTTCCAGCAATAGCAATCTTTGTCGTATCTCTCATATTATTTTTCAATTCCTTTTTAGAAATCCGAAGCCATTTACCGAAGCTATCAAAGTATTATAAGTTTGTAGTAGGATTTTTTCTTTTGAACTTAGTTTTGTGGTTCCTGTTTAATGATACCTACAATCAATTTGCAAATAGTCTCCTAAATTTATTGTACGGATTCATTGCTACCATCTTAATTACCTCGATATATGCTGCAATTAAGTTGATGAAGATGGACACTTTGAAAGCAAGGATTTTTTTATGTGCATTTAGTGTACTATTTCTATGTATAGGATTGTTTATGTCTATTCAGTATGGCTGGATTGAAGAAAGTTTGTTTCCTATCAACCCAATCATCATTGGTTCGGGAATTGAGATTTTAATTCTGTCTATTGCCATGATGATCATTCTTAAAAATATGATGATTTCTCGAAAATCATTAGAGTTAGAGCAGTTGGAATTGGTTGAGCAAAAGAAGGTGCTAGAATCCAAATTAAAGAGTACGAATGTGACCACAATTCAACTAAAGAGTAGGGCGGTCATTTCTTCTGATAAGATTATTTATGTCAAATCTGATGGGCACTATGTTGAATTGTTTGTAGAAGGGAAACAAAAACCTGAGGTTGACAGAAATACAATGCAAGGTGTGTTAGAATTGCTACCAAGTAATCTATTCATCCGAATTCACAAATCGTATATTGTGAATATAGAGCGTATTAAAATTATCAATTCCAATCAATTGATGTTAGATAATGGAGAGTGGATTCCTTTGTCTAGAACATATAAGCAAGGATTGAAAGATATTCTCAATAAAAAATAACTAACCCCGAACGCCACCGACAGAGCCTCCGTGTTTTTTGAATAACTTCTCTCTCTCCTCTTTTGTGTAGTTCATTTTAAGATGAGACTTAACCTTTTCCATAGACCACTTTATTAGGTCAAATTCATTATCATCTGTGTAGGGTTGTCTTTTACTTTTGATCTCATATCGAATATATCGATCATTTTTCCACCATAAATACGTCACAGACGATTTGATTTTCTTTTCTATCGCTTCATCTAATGTTGTTTGCTCATTATTGCCAAATAGATCTTTGTAGTTTCCGATAATACTTAACAGTTCTCTTTGTCTTCGTTCACCACTGCTGCAATCTTTATCTTTGATAACATGGTCTACCTCTACAATCCAAAAGTTCTTTTTAATGTATTTATAAAGTACTTCTTTCTTGATTTTTTTGCCTTCACCTACTTTTTTAGATTTACTCCTTCTCATTTTATAGCGAACATCAGATGGTGTTTCTAAACTAATCAGTTCTTGCGAAGATCGGAAGGGTTGAAAGCACTTGCCATCTTGTTCGGCCTTCATGATATTCAAATACTGAACTTCAAAACGTTTTTCTTTCTCCTGACCAAAAGAAAGATAACTAAAGAGAATAGTATATAAGAGTAAAGTAATTTTCATTAAGAGTACTAATGTAAACTACAATGTACAAAATGTAATTAATTTATTTAAATCCAATAAGAATATTCTAGCTAGTTGAATGTTCAGAGTAGGATCGCCATTTTTCCAAACAGGCTTTCATATCTTCAGGAACAGGGGAGTCAAACTGTAAGAATTTTCCACTTGTTGGGTGAGTAAATCCTAAGGTTTTGGCATGTAGGGCCTGACGAGGTAATACTTTAAAACAATTTTCTACAAATTGCTTGTATTTCGTAAACGTTGTGCCTTTTAAAACGGCATCCCCACCATAACGCTCGTCATTAAATAACGTGTGTCCAATATGCTTAAAATGTGCTCGAATTTGATGGGTTCTTCCTGTTTCTAGTTTGCATTCTACCAAAGTGACATAGGTCAATCGTTCCTTAACTTTAAAATGAGTTACAGCTGGTTTTCCGTGTTCACCATCTGGAAACACATCCATTTGCAATCGGTTTTTGAAATGTCGTCCAATATGACCTTCAATGGTTCCTGAGTCTTCTTCAATATGTCCCCAAACCAACGCATAATATAAGCGTTCCGTAGTTCTGTCAAAGAACTGCTTTGATAGATGCGCCATCGCATATTCTGTCTTAGCAATCACCAATAATCCACTTGTATCTTTATCGATACGATGCACCAGTCCAGGACGTTCATTCGAGTTGGTTGGTAAATTTTCAATATGATGAATCAAACCATTCACCAGAGTTCCAGAATAATTCCCATGACCCGGATGGACCACCATTCCTGGAGGTTTATTGACCACAATAACCGCTTCATCTTCATATACGATATCCAAAGGAATGTCTTCTGCAACCAATAAATTTTCATGAGGTGGATGTGCTAAAACAACTCGAACTACATCATGAGGTTTTACCTTATAGTTGGATTTTACTGCCGTTTCATTCACCAAAATATTGCCAGATTTGGCAGCTTGCTGAATTTTATTTCTCGTAGCATTTTCAATGAAATTCATCAAAAACTTATCCACGCGAAGCGGTATTTGTCCTTCACTTGCTACAAAACGATAATGTTCATAGAGTTCTTCGTTTTCTAAGTTTTCGTCAGACATTGTAAGTATTTATCTTCTTTTTCCATCACCTAAAATCAAATCGATGATAGAATTCTTGGGAAGTTTTTCGCCAGGTTTGATACGTTTTCCTTTCACTCTCAATCCTCTTACAACATCCTTTCCGATATCTGGGACATAGTAAAATTCACCAATTTGAAACCCAATGGATTGTAACTGTGTCATTGCCTGCCTTTTGGTTCTTCCATTTAGATCTGGAATGGTAATATCTCTATATTTAGAAGGGTTCAATGTTAAATAAATCTTTCGTTTTTCCTTCACAAAATCACCCGCTTCTGGAGTTTGTTCAATCACAGATTTCTTTGGGTAATTTGGGTTATAACTTGCAGAATCTATAACAATAAAACCCAGGTTTAATTCTTTTAATTTTGAGGCAGCTTCTTCTATAGGAAGCCTATTTAAGTTAGGTACTTCAATGCGTTGATCATGATTCGTAGTGAAACCTAACCACCAATAGATACCAAATAAAAAAATCAACAATCCTACAACTGCAATAAACAGCTGTTTAAAGAAAGATTTGCTTTTTAAAAATTGCAACCAACCCATAGCTTTTCCTTAATTCGAAACAAATGTAATCAAAAGGGATGAACTTGATTTGAAATATCCCTCATACAACAACGTTTTTTTAGCTAAGTTTGTGTGTGAACTTAAAAATATGACAAAAAATATTGCCATTATCATGGGAGGTTATTCCTCCGAAGTAGAAATTTCGCTCAAAAGTGGTGATGTTGTCTATGATTCTTTAGATAAAAATGTATTTTATCCTTTTAAAGTTCATATCCTACAAGAAAAATGGGTTGCCCTGGTTGATGGTAAAGAGTATGTCATAAATAAAGACGATTTTTCTTTTCAACTTGAAGGGGAACATGTAAAGTTTGATTGTGTATTTAATGCAATCCATGGAACTCCTGGAGAAGATGGGCAAATTCTAGCGTATCTAGAACTATTAGAAATTCCGCATACATCTGCACCCTTTTATCAAATGGCACTTACATTTAATAAACGAGACACATTGAGTGTTGTGAAAGAGTATGGAATCAAAACAGCCACATCGGTATATTTAAATCAAGGTGAGGATATAGAAGAAAGCGAAATCATAAAAAAGGTGGGCTTACCATGTTTTGTAAAGCCAAATAATGCAGGTTCTAGTTTTGGAATTTCGAAAGTTTATAGCATTGAGGAAGTAGTACCCGCAATTGAAAAGGCGTATGCAGAAGACACTCAAATATTGATAGAATCTTTTCTAGATGGCACAGAAGTTTCAGTAGGAGTCATTGAATACAAGGATGAATTGGTAGTGCTTCCCATGACAGAAATTGTTTCTGAGAATGATTTTTTCGACTATGAAGCTAAATATGAAGGGAAATCACAAGAAATCACCCCAGCCAGAATTTCAGAATCTGAACGATTAAAGGTTGAAAAGGTTGCGAAGAAAGTATATCAAGTTCTCAACATGAAAGGCTTTTCTAGATCAGAATATATTTTAGTG
>CAZDKB010000141.1:0-4236 GCA_964505885.1 uncultured Flavobacterium sp. | reverse complement strand
CTTCTTCTGATTGACCAGTTAATAAATTCCAATGCTTATGAGTGATGCCATATTGCTTTGCGTAGTCTTTTAAGACTTGTTGAGTATCTATTTCAGGAGTTATAGAAATGGAAGCTATTCCAAATTCTGGATTACCATAAAATTCTTTTTGGATGGTCAACATCTTCTGATTCATAATAGGGCAAATGGTGGGACAGGTTGTAAAGAAGAACTCTACAACATATACCTTACCTGCATACTCTTCGTTTGTAATCGTCTTACCATCCTGATTGATAAATTGAAAATCTGGAACTTTTTCAAAACGATAGAGATCTGCTTTTTGGAATTTCTTTACCACTTTTGGCACCACATAAATTCCAAAAAGTAATACAACAAAGGCAACTCCTATATATGAATACTTTTTTTTCACAATTCTATCTTTTTTCGATCTGCTTTTTTCTTGTCCTTAAAGGCGGCTCTATATTCGTATAATAGAACTTTAATATCGTCTTCCATCTTGTTGTTAAGCTCGCCTACAGAGTTCATATTATACCCATAAAGAATACCACTTAACTCATCTTCGTCATTATCTCGTCCTCTTAGTTTAAGATCTTTGTCAATGATATAAGCTTTGCTAGATGAAAGGTTGACTAAATTCTGATCTGTTTTCAAACTTTTATATAAAGTTTCGATCTCAGATTCTGAAAGCGCAATAAACTTCCACTTCTCCATATTGGTAAACTGACCGATCTTCTTCCTTAGCTCGTCTACTTGAGCTTTTGCAGAGTCTGGATATACAGCTACTGCTTGAAAAGCAAGATGTCCATAGAACTCTTTATAGATCTTTTGGTTTAAGTTGAAAAGCCCACCTTTACTCGATTCTATATCATTTCCTAAAAATGTTAAGATGGTTACTTTATCATCAAAGGAAACTGTTTGCGAATTATCAATTTGATCTAAATCAATCACTCCATTGGTTAGCACAGGAAGTTTTGACCAATTCACCACTCCCGTTGAGAGTACTAAAAAGAATAGTAAGGGGAAAATGAACAATGCAATCAGCACAAATCTTTTCTTCGTAATCTTCATTTTCTTGTGTATAAAAAAAGGTGGATAAAACCACCTTATTGTTTCGTTCTTACCAACGCACTAAAGGTGCTAGGGTTTCATGTAAATAATCGCCCTCAATTAATAAAAGGGTAACCAAATAAATGATTAAGAATACAGCTGTCCATACAACAGCTCTTCTAAACCAAGTCTTTTCACCTTCCATGTGCATGAAGGTCCAAGTAATATAGTATGCTTTTACTAGCGTAAGAATAATGAAGATCCAGTTTAATAAGCTTGTGCCTAAGAAATTCACTAGGTGTAACCAAGCTGGTTTTACAATACCAAAACCTACTTCAATAATGGTAACAATAGATAGTAATCCAAATACCATCCATATTCTTTTCACATTTGAGTTATCGTGTGCGTGCGCCATTGATTCTTATTTTTAATATTTATACTAAGTAGAAGAAGGTAAATACGAATACCCAAACTAAATCTACAAAGTGCCAGTATAATCCAACTTTCTCTACCATTTCATAATGACCTCTTCTTTCATAAGTTCCTAAGATCACATTGAAGAAAATGATAATATTAATTACGATTCCAGAGAAAACGTGGAATCCGTGAAATCCTGTAATAAAGAAGAAGAAGTCTGCGAAAATTGTATTTCCATATTCGTTTACTTCTAAATTTGCCCCTTCAACTACTAATCTCGCTTTTGCTAATTCTGAGGATCCTTTCTCTCGATCTAAAACAATTTTTTCTTTCTTTTCTAGGTCGATTTTCTCACTTCTAATTTGAATAGCCGGATTTGCTGCGTATGACGCTTGAATCTGAGCTACAGAATAAGTAGAAACTCCCTCTCCAGATTCGAACCATAGTCCGTTCTTTCTTGAGTGTTCCTCTTTTGCATCTCCTCTATCACCCACAACAAAGTCTGATAAAGCAATCTGTTTCCATTTCATTTCACCATCAATTTCTTTCTGTTGAACAAATTGAAGGATCTTTCCATCCGTAGTTTTTACAGCTCCATAAGTACCCTTGATGAAGGTGTTCCACTCCCACGCTTGAGATCCAACGAAGATCAACCCTCCGATAATGGTAGCGAACATATACCAAGTTACTTTTTTCTTGTTCATCTTATGTCCCGCATCTACAGCCAATACCATAGTTACAGAAGAAAAGATCAGGATAAATGTCATGAAAGCCACATAATACATTGGGTAATCACCATGAACAAAAGGAATGTGAGTAAATACCTCATCAGCAATAGGCCAAGAATCAATAAACTTGAAACGAGTTAAACCGTAAGCGGCTAAGAAACCAGAGAAGGTTAAGGCATCTGAAACGATGAAAAACCACATCATCATTTTACCATAACTTGCTCCGAATGGTCTTACTCCACCACCACCCCAAGTCGGTCTATTTTCTGAAGGTGCTGCTACGTTTGCTTCCATATATAATTAGTTGTTATTTCTTTAAAGAGTTGGCCAAAATTAATCAATTTTCATTATTTAATGAAGTAGAAAAAGAAAAATAAATAAATCCATAAAAGATCTACAAAATGCCAGAAGATAGAGCCAAGTTCAAAACCCAAAATATCAGTGGATGAATACTTCTTTCTACTGTGGTTTATCAGTACAACCATCAGCACTATAATTCCAGCTGCAAGATGCAAAACATGCATTAAAGTGATACCGATCAAAAAGGAAGTAGAAACCGTACTTCCGGGACCTGTAAAGTACAAGCCAGAAGATTTCAATTCTAAAAACCCAACATATTGATACCAAACAAATGCAATACCTAAGACCAAAGTAATGGCTAATAAAATTCTTGAAATAGGTAGTTTATCTTGTTTTAATAATCTTTGAGAAAAGAAAATTGTGATACTACTTAGTACAATTAGTACAGTACTTATATAAAATGCATCAGGTAGGTCAAAAGACACCCAATCATCTCTTTTCATACTAATCACATAAGCACTGGTTAAACCAGCAAAGAACATAACCATTGAGATCATGGAAACCCATAACATCGGTTTTGCTGATTTTCTTCTTGCAACTTTCAACTCCTTATTTAATGCCTCTCTTTCCATTTATTAGTGCAAAAATTTATCAATTACGTAAACGATTTGAATCACTGTTATATATAATACGCTAGATAACATCAATTTTCTAGCCTGAATATTCGTTTGCTGCTTGTGTAGCTTTATTCCATAAAATAACATTACTCCACCTAAAATTGCCACGATCACAGCAGTAGCTGGATATATATAGAACTGTCCAGTGATCTTCAAAACAGGTGCTATAGAAGCTAAGATCATTATAAATGTATAAAGAATGATCTGTCTTGTTGCGCTTTGATCTTTCTGATTCATTGGTAGCATATTGAATCCAGCTTTTTTATATTCTTCATATTGTAACCAACCGATGGCCCAAAAATGAGGAAATTGCCAAAAGAATTGAATCATGAATAAAAAGCCAGCTTCGATTCCAAAATTTCCAGTAGCTGCAACCCATCCTAACATAAATGGAATCGCGCCAGGAAATGCTCCAACAAATACAGCTAAAGGAGTGACAGATTTCAACGGAGTATATGCACAGGTATACAAAAAAATAGAAATCGCCCCAAATAAGGCACTTTTCGCATTGATGCTGTACAAAATGGCGATACCAGAAATTGTGAAAAGAATTGCAATAGACAATGCTAAGTTAACCGACATTCTTCCTGTTGGAAGAGGTCTGTTCATGGTTCTTTTCATCAAGGCATCCGTGTCTTTTTCAATGACCTGATTAAAAGCATTGGAAGCAGCAACCATTAAAAACCCACCCAATCCTAACAAGAATAAAGTTGGGAAGTGAATTGTATCGACCGCCAATAAGTAACCTGCTATAGATGAGAAAACGACACTTAAAGACAAGCCAACTTTCATTAGTTGTTTTAAGTCAGAGACCAGCGTTTTTATAGACATTTTTGTTTCGATAGCCGTCGTTGAACTCATTACGTTGAAATTGACCGCAAAGATACTCGATAACAATGGAAAAGCCATAGTATTTTAACATATAATACAGAGAAATAAATGGATTTTAATTTGCAAAGTCTTTGTAGTTTCTTTTTTTGTTTTAAATTTGCACCCGCATTGATAGTAATGCAAGTTCTTTTACAAGACTACGCGAAAGTAGCTCAGGGGTAGAGCATCACCTTGCC
>CAZDKB010000140.1:0-4464 GCA_964505885.1 uncultured Flavobacterium sp. | reverse complement strand
ACCCTCTGTATCTGAGGGTGCATTTTCGTTGATTCCTCCTACTATAATATCATCATTATAGCCTGCTCTATCGGAAATTTCATTCTCTGCATAGAAACTCAATTTCCCATTTCCGAAAGCAATTCTCACATCCCTTGGTACTATAAACTCGAAACTAAATGCCCCGTTTTCAACCGTCGACTGACCTCTGAATAATTTACTCTCCTGAGAATCGAAAACCAAGTTTACCCCAAAATTGTTATTGTCTAATGTGGTTTTATCGATCGGTTTATCAAAAACTGTGGCAGAAAGTCTTCCATTAAAATCACTTAATAAGTTGTTATTATTGTCTGTTACGATTCCGTCAAAGTTAACCCTAGAAAGGGCTTTTAAGGTATCTAATGATTGAGTAACATCAACTCCATTCATTCTAGTTATCTGAATATTGGGTTCTGGAATCGCTAGCTCTTTCGCCGGATCTCCGAAATAATAAATAAAGAACTTTTGGAAATTGGTCACATTATTCTTAGTCTCGACTAATGCTTCGGCAATGGTAAAATCTTGTCCATTGAATTCTAAAAGATTAGAGATCAATTGGTTATTGAAATTTTGTCCAACACTAATAAAAACTTCTCTCGCCGTTGTGATCATGGCAGATGCTCCTCCATTGGGATTTAAAAAAGTAAGTTCACCAGCAGTTATTCTGCTTGGATTATCGAATCTTGAATATTCACAAGTTACGGTTATAAAGAGAGGTAAAGTGTTGATATTCTGAAAGTCTTGAACTTGAGGTACCGTTAGGAATCTCTCTTGTGCGAAACCATCCTCTCCTCCATGTCCAAAATAATCAAATACTAAAGTTCCTCTTTCAATTGCTGTAGTGATCGCCTCTTGAACATCAGGATAACGTTCTCCTCCAGCAGAATTCTGCTGAACGAAAGCATATTTTATTGACATTAAAAATGGGTTTAGTCGCTTTGATATTATCTGCGATCTGCTCTACTCCAGACTGTATGCTTATATCGGAAGTTGCGTCTATATCATCTGTAACTAGAGTAACTGTATTTCTCCAATCGCCAAGAGATTGAAGTGAATAATCATTTAAGATCTTATCAACAACTATCTGAGCTTCCGAGGGTGTACTAACAGGAATTCTACCAGTTGCAAGATCCAAAGAATGAGAGGGAGACATTGTCCCTTCATTATTCTCCATCATGGCGTAAAAATCATCCGTAACATAGGAAAACGCAAGACTATAACTTTGTTCAGACTCATATACGGGTACAATATTGTTATTATCTCTGATACGATCCTTATAATCATATGAACCATCACCAAATAAACAAACATACTTAAGTTGTCCCTCGGGTGTGGAATTATTATCATATAAATATTTAATAAAATCTCTGATTCCAGTTAGGTCTGGAGAACCCGAAGAAAATTCATTATAGATATCTTCCAACACAACTATCTGAGTAGAAATCCCAGTATTTTCTTCGTGGTAGTTCGTTAAGCGCTGTGCTTGAGGCACGAGTTCTTCGCGAGTAATCAGTAAGTAGTTGATGTCTTGAAGAGCATGGAGGTTTTGATTTTCCACTCGATTATTAGTTAAGGCCTCAGGAGTGTAATAATCGTTGTTATGAAGAACGATGTATTCTCTTAACGACCCACCATTAGCTTTGAAACTAAAGTTGGTAGAAGATTGATTGGTTATGGAAGTAACATCTGTAATATCAGTAACATCCCAAACTTGAGCTATACTTGATGCGTTCTGAATTTCATATTCAACAATTCCACTTGCATTTGCCGCTTCAAAACTTCTAAATCCAAATTGAAAATCTGAAGCAATTAAATCTTTGGTTCCGCTTAGCTCAATATAGTCTAGATAGGCTTTTGCCGATGGGTTTCCTTGATTAGAATAATCTAAAGTGATGGATACATTATCCGATAAACTATTTAGACTTCCGCTCAACACCCTATCACTTGCCAATATCAGAGAACCTGGATTGTTTCCAGTAAAGGTTAGATTAAAAAGATCTTGACCATTCGCAGAAACAGACATACCAGAATTGAGTGCAGATACGGCTACAGCTCTGACAGTTACGGTAATATCTGTTCCATTGGTCACATTAGGAAACGGGATATCAAAGGTTCTTTGATTTTCTACAGAGAACTCTTCACCTAGCCATCTTCGTCCAGCTGCGAATAAATTTAAAGTCTCCTGCTCATAGAAAATAAAATCATCAAATGTTGTAATCTGGATTGTAGAAGCATCCGTTATTTCCGGACTATTCTGTATTCTCTTACCGTTTTCTGCACCTACAGTGATAAAATAATAGGCCTTATCGGAATAAATATTCTGTCTATGACGGGCAGTTCCTGATGAAGGTATGAGATTCCAATCATGCGGACCTTTACCATAGAATAAAATGAAATCGGACGAGTCAAAAGAACCATCAGACTCACCTTCTATATAAATAGCATTCTCTGCAAGATCTTCATATCTGAAACCGCTATTAGCTTCTGGAAGCATTTGCCCCCCATTACCATAAATCTGTATCTTCCTAGGGTCAACATTATCAGGCTGAATTCCAATTTGCTGTAATAAAGTTCGATCTATTCTAAATACCCCAGTCGTATCAACAGAAAACTTAAACCAATTTCCATTAGCAAGAACAGAATCCTCTAACTGACCATAGATAGAAGTAGTTAGGAATAATAGGAAGGAAAAAATAGCTGATTTTCGCAATGCAATCATATCTCAAATAACGGAAATAACACTCAGATATTTCATAGAATTGGAAACCAAAAATAATAAACAAATAACATCTACGTTAAAGCTATAGTTGAAAATGTGGTGAAGGCTATAAAATTTACTAATCGTCTTGTGCGAAGCTATTTTTGTTGTAAATTGCAAAGCTGAAACAAAACCCTTAATATTTAAAATAAGATATGAAAAACTTATTTAGAATAACCTTGCTTTTAATGAGTGCATTGTTTCTTTACAATTGTAACTCAGTAAATAAGAGCAAGTCTTCTTTGACCGGTTGGAATTTCAATGATCCGAAATTCGGAAACTATTTGAAAGGAACCTCTTTCCAAGGTCAAAAAACCCCCGAAGGAATGGTGGCTGTTGAAGGTGGTACATTTACCATGGGACAGGTGCAGGATGATGTAATGTTTGATTGGAACACTACTCCAAAAGCGATGCATGTAAGATCATTTTACATGGATGAAGCCGAGGTAACGAATTCTGAATACTTGTTATATCTTCAAGTAACCAAAGATGTATTCCCGCCTGAAGAAGAAGCTTACAAGAACATTTACCTAGCGGCATTACCAGATACTCTAGTATGGAGAAACAGTTTAGGTAATACTGAATTATTATCAGAAAATTATTTAAGACACCCAGCTTTCGCTGACTATCCAGTTGTTGGAGTGAGTTGGTTACAAGCAGTTCAATATTGTAAATGGAGAACGAACGCTGTAAATATGAAAGCACTAATTGATAAAGGTGTTCTTGACAACGTTTTAGAAACAGATTCGATTCGTAATTTCTTTGACACAGATCTGTATTTAGAAGATCCATATAGATTATTTGAAGGAGACTCTACTGTTTACAAAAGAGGGCTACCAGATAACCGAGCTCGTAAAAGAGGGGAGCCAAGACCTCCAAGAGGAGCTTTCACAGGTCGACAGGTAACTGCTCAAGATGGTATTTTTACGCAAAAATTCAGACTGCCAACAGAGGTTGAATGGGAATATGCTGCGAAGGCATTAAACGAAAACAGAGAATACAATAATATCAGAGGTAGAAAAAAATACTCTTGGAGTGGTAAATACACGAGAGATCGTTCTACGAGATATAAAGGAGATCAACTAGCGAACTTCAAGCAAAGGCAAGGTAACTATAGTGGTCTTGCTGGATGGAGTGATGATGGATCTGATATTCCTATCAAGATCAAATCGTACCCCCCAAATGCATTTGGATTGTATGACATGTCTGGAAACGTAGCAGAATGGGTTTCTGATGTATACAGACCTATCATTGATACCGAGGCAAATGATTTCAACTATTTTAGAGGTAATATTTTTACCAAGAAATTAATTGATTCCACAGGTCAAGTAGTTGTAATTGGTGAATCAGCTAAGGCAACTGTTACTTATGACACATTACCGAATGGTAAGATTGTACCTATAGAATTACCAGGTGAGATCAAGTATGTACCTGTTACCAAGAATGATGTATTTATGAGAAGGAATTACAAACTTTCTTATAACATGAACAAAAATGATGGTGATAAAAATTCATCAAGATTTTACGATCTAGAAGATGATCAGTTTGCGAATCAAGCAAATGCTCGAATGTATAATTCACCAAAAATGCAAAGTGACACGATTGCTTATGATCCCAAGAGAAGAACAACGTTGATTTCTGAGAGAAGCCGTGTTCATAAAGGCGGATCCTGGTTAGATAGAGAAGAT
>CAZDKB010000139.1:0-4693 GCA_964505885.1 uncultured Flavobacterium sp. | reverse complement strand
TTTGGAAGTAAGTATGTAAATAATGACTTTCTATTTACTCTTAATGAATCTTGGTCTTCACCTAAGATGTCTTCAATATTATCTGTTTTGGTTGTGTCTTTTTCAACCTCTAACATTTCGGCTACTTTGGTGTTTGCCTGACTTAAATAGCTAATTAAATCCATGTTAGAATATACTTCCCAAAACTGTAATTCTGCTTTACTTGTAATTAACTTTGTAACACGCTCGATGTCTTCAGCTCCTGGTAATTCGATCTGAATTCTCCCTGAAGTTCCGATTCTTTGAATGTTAGGTTGTGTTACTCCAAACTTGTCAATTCTACTACGCAATACTTCGAACGCGGTAGTGATGGAAGTGTTGATCTCGTCTTGAAGAACGGCCTTTACTTCATCGTTAGACATATTGGTATTGATCTTATCACGAAGTGCTTTTGTAGCAAAAATAGCTGGGTCGCTAAGTTTGATTGTCCCGTTAGAAATACTCTCGAATTCCTCAAAGAATAGGTCTAGGTAATTAGCGTTACTTTCTCTTAGTTTGTTATCAGCAGCTTGCAGAGCTTGGTTAAAGACAGCACTTTTTGATTCATTGGATAACGCGATCAAAACTTCCTTTACAGATACCTGTAAAATAGCATTGATTCCTCCCTTAAGATCTAGACCAAGGTTAATCTCTTTCTCCTTGATATCATCATAAGTGAATTGCGCAATTCCAAGGTCAATAACTTCTTTATTTGCAACACTGTCAAGATATTTTCTCTCTAACTTTAATTGTTGCTTTACATCGTCTTTACCACCATTAGATAATGCATATTCTTCTGCCTGATCTTCAACATTATTTGTAAAATATGTGAAGGACAATTGGTATAAACTTACCAATCCGAAAAGAATCGCAAATAATCTGATTAGTCCTTTGTTTTGCATCTTCGTTTAATTTATGTCGACTTCTTTTTTAAAACGTGCAAATATAGTATTTACTATAAGATTAGCCTAATAAAATACGTATATTTACAGGCTTCTCAAGAATAAAGAGCAGACAAACAATCAAAAACAAAAACTTACTACATGGCCCACTTATCTGATATTGAAATTGCACAGGCTAAAAAGATGCAACATATCTCTAAAATTGCCGAAAAACTAGGTGTTTCTTCTGAGGAAATTGAAATGTACGGTAAGTACAAAGCAAAACTTCCCATCGAATTAATTGACGAGAAAAAGGTGAAGGAAAACAACCTGGTTTTGGTAACAGCCTTAACTCCAACTCCCGCTGGAGAGGGAAAAACTACAGTTTCAATTGGATTAACGGAGGGCTTAAACAAAATTGGCAAACAAGCGACAGTAGTGTTGAGAGAACCATCCTTAGGTCCCGTGTTTGGAATTAAAGGTGGAGCTGCAGGAGGAGGCTATTCTCAGGTGGTGCCAATGGAGGACATCAACTTGCATTTTACCGGAGATTTTAACGCCGTTGAAAAAGCAAATAATCTTCTAGCTGCTTTAATTGACAATAACATTCAGAAAAGACAGAACAATTTAAATATTGATCCACGTACAATTTTATGGAAACGTGTAATCGATATGAATGACCGATCATTGAGAAATATTACGATAGGATTGGGTGGAGTAGGAGACGGAGTTCCAAGACAAGATGGGTTTAATATTACCCCTGCTTCTGAAGTCATGGCTATTTTGTGTATGGCCACTGATTTCGACAATCTAAAAGAAAGACTCGGGAATATTTTTGTGGGATTGACTTTCGATAGAAAGCCAGTTTTTGCGAAAGATCTCAAGGCAGAGAATGCGATGGCCATTCTGTTAAAAGATGCGATCAAACCTAATTTGGTTCAAACTTTAGAGGAGAATCCTGCGATTATTCACGGAGGACCATTTGCGAACATCGCTCAAGGAACCAATACGATCATTGCTACAAAAATGGGTCTATCATTATCGGATTATGTCGTGACAGAGGCTGGTTTTGGAGCAGATCTTGGAGCGGAGAAATTCTTAAATATCAAATCGGCTTATGCAGATCTCAATCCGAAAGCCGTGGTGCTTGTTGCAACGATTCGTGCCTTGCGTCATCATGGAGGATCCCCTAAAGATGAGTATAATACTCCAAATATAGATCGAGTAAAAGAAGGGTTTAAAAACCTTGAAAAGCACATTGAAAATATCAGAAAGTTCAACATTGAGCCTGTTGTAGCCATTAATAACTTTGTTTCTGATTCTTTACAAGAGGTAGATTTTGTGATTGAGAAATGTCAAAGTTTAGGAGTCCAAGCTGTGGTTTCAAAAGGATGGGAAAAAGGAGGTAACGGAACGAAAAATCTTGCCAAGGCTGTTGTGGATGTAGTAGAAAATAAAGCCACTCAATACAAACCTTTATACGACTGGAAATCTCCTGTTAAAGAGAAAATAGAGACGATAGCTAAGGAAATCTATGGGGCTTCAGCGGTAGAATATTCCAAGAAGGCCCAATTAAATCTAAAAAGTATCGATAAGCATGGGTTCAACGATTTTGCTATTTGTATGGCCAAGACTCAAAAGTCTTTTTCTGATAACGAAAGACTGATCGGTAGACCTAAAGATTTTATTGTTACCGTAAGAGAAATTGAGATAGCGGCCGGAGCACAATTCTTGATTCCAATTCTTGGGAAAATGATGAGAATGCCTGGACTACCATCTGTTCCTGCTTCTGAAGGAATGACAATCGATAATAAAGGAGTGATCTCAGGACTATCTTAATGAGAACGATTAGAGAAGCAAAACCTTCAGAATACTCTCAATTGGGAGAAATTATGGTTGATGTTTACTCTCAACTCGAAGGTTTTCCTGGTCCAAAAGAAATTCCAGATTACTATAATACACTCAAGAATGTTGGAGATCTTACCGACAATCCTGGAGTAAAGTTGTTTGTTTCGATATCAGACACCTCTGAAGTCGAAGGTGGTTTGGTATATTTTGGAGACATGAGTTATTATGGTGCAGGAGGAGAGACTGTAGAGAGTCAAAAAGCGGCGGCTTTTAGATTGTTGGCAGTAAAGCCAGAACTTCGAGGTCAGGGTGTAGGTAAATTATTGATACACGCCTGTTTTGATCAAGCAAGAAAAGAAAATCACGAGTCTGTATTGATCCATTCTACCAAGTACATGATGGTAGCTTGGAAAATGTATGAACGAATGGGGTTTAAAAAATATCCTAGTATCGACTTTGAGAAGAATGGAGTCAAAGTTCACGGATTCAGATACTCTTTATAAATAGACCAGCGAGCATAGTTCTAAAACTATGCCCGCTGGATTTCATTGGAATTTATTCAATCTAATCATAAATTTTGCTTGTATCTCTGTATCCTGGTTCATCTTTATACCAGTCCTTATTTACCATTCCGCCACTAGTTGCCCATGTAGCAAAGTGATGGTAGGCTTGATTGATCGATATCCCTGAATTAGGAAAATCAAATGACTCTGTCAAATTAATTGCCCATGGCAAACCATTGTCTGTTTTATAGAAATAGTTTCCTGTAAAATCTGTTGCATCACCTCCAGTTCCAAATAATGCCATATTCGCTAAATCAGTAGGTTGGTGTCCAGGTAAATGGATCTCTTTCGATCGGTCCCCATCTACGAAGATAAATGGGTTATAAGGTGGGTAGCCAACAGTGTTCTGTGACATCGGAGAGCTAAAAGTAATGGTAGCGCTCAATGTTGACGTCGGCGATGTATGTGGAAACGGACTTCCTTGTACAATATTAAATACATTATCAAAGAAAATAACGGTTGCATTATCTTGATTGGATTCTGTTCCATTTCCATTCAACGAAATTATATTTTCACTATGATTTAGCCCAGTAATGCTTGCTATGTCATTTGAAGTAATATTTTTAAAGTCTACACCAAATCCATTGCTAAAAGTTGCGAAAACTGCTCTGATTGTCCAATCAGCTTCAATGTCTACCAACATGTTTTCTGAATTTACAATATGATCTATTTCGTAATCAATCACAAGATCGTTAAAATCATAATCTCCTTGGGCAGGCCAAAGATCTTCAAAACCTAAGGAACCTCTATATGTATTTCTTGCTGCTCTTAATGGATCATTCGGAAACTCGTCGTTTTCATCTAGTACACCATCTCCATCGGAATCTGTAGCTTCTTGAACTTCAGGGATGTCACCTGTTTCAATTGCTTCCCAAGGATTTGCTGAGACATAGAAGATCAAGTCGTTAAAATCTTCATCAGATTGACCAGTCGATCTTGGAAGATCTTCAAAACCATTTAATAAAAGTTGATTGTCTAGATCAGCCAACTGTACGGTATGCTGGCGCATATTCGGATTAGATTCTGAAGTGTTAAAGTCGATTCTTGAGTAATATTTTGTGGCGTTTACGTCAACTCCTGTTCCTCTCCAAGCATTTTGGAACAATACCCATGAGATCGTTTTTCCCGGTGGAAAAGTCCCTAATTTAACTTTATCCCCTGAATAAAGTTCTCCTCCAGAATAGGCAAATGAAGTGTTGGGTAGCACAATAAAAACTGAGTCGATCTCACTTGCTGTGGCAGGTGGATTATCAGTATCAAATACGTAATAACCTAAGGCATTTCTATACCCGGCACCTTCTGCTACGAAGGTTACCCATACATCACTGGTGTCATTAACTATTACATCTAGTTCATTTCCGGTGGTTAAGTATTGTGGATTGT
>CAZDKB010000138.1:0-4775 GCA_964505885.1 uncultured Flavobacterium sp. | reverse complement strand
TGTACGATTATCAAAAGAATCGAATCAGGTAACAAAGTGATCGATGAAGAATCTGTGATCATCAACGACAGAAAGGTAAGCGGAGTTGCTATTTATGAAGTCAGAAATGGTAAGATCATCTCGATGACCTTCTTATAGGCTAGCTTCGATCCTCTTATTAAAATGATTTTTCAAGAAAACTACTTGAATAAAAATCATTATGGTAAAAAAGAAAGCTACATAGGCTGATGTTGATGATATACTAATACCATCAAAAATCCCTGATAAATTGATCTTCTCTAAGAACGAAAAATCTAGAGACACTTTATTCAATAAACTATCTTCTGTTTTCTGAAATGGAATGAAGAATACTGCAACAATAGCCGCAGCAACAAAAATCCAAACCTTTTTAGATATTAAAGGTTTATTCAAGGTAGCGATACTAGACTCTTTCTCTTGAAGCACATCCATAATATTAGATGTAAAATTCTTAGAAGGACTCTCTAACGGAATTTCCTGCAATTGTTTCTTTAAAAAAGCATCAATTTGTTGGTTCTTATTTTCTTCCATAATGATCGATCATTTCAGGTTCTATTTTTAACTGAACTATACTCAGTAATTTTTTTCTTGCACGATGTAACTTCACCTTAAGATTCGCCTCTGAATACGAAGTTACGTCTATTATTTCTTTCAAGCTCAATTCTTGATAGTAAAACATCCAAAGGATAGTTCTTTCATCCTCAGGTAATTCGTCCAAACATTCTTTCATCAACTCTGCTCTTTCCTTTCTCTCTATGGAATCAAGAACACTTTCGGTTGATTCGATTTTATTCTCAACTACCTCGTCTATAGAATTGGTATTATAGGTTCGTGATATTTTCTTCACGCGATCCATACAATTATTATAAGCGATCTTATATAACCAGGTTGAGAATTTAGAATCTCCTTTGAAATTATGTAAAGAACGAAAAGCCTTTATAAAGGTATCTTGTGAAACCTCTTCGGCCTCTTCCCTATTTTTCATGACCTTCAACGCTAACGAAAACACCATATCCTTATAATTATCTATAAGAATTGCGAAGGCATTTGTATCTCCTTCTTTGACTTTATTTATATAGTGTTGGTCGTTGTTGATAGTCATTATATTATAATGACGGTTCTACACGTCTTTAGGTTACAAATTATGAAGAAAAATTTTTTTAATTTTTTTGTAACCTTTTTTCGATAGTTGCGGTCATAATGACAAATACGAAATTAATCACTCAAAATATTTAAAAATGGAAGTAGCAGTTTTAGCCATCATATTCGGAACCGTCTTTGGAATATTCTATTTATTCCTTTCAACGAGACATAAAGAACGTTTGGCATTAATTGAAAAAGGTATGGAAGCAAAAATTTTCTCTCGTGGAGACTCAAGAAGTCCTGCACCCTTCTGGAAGGTATTTATCTTAAACTTAGCTGTATTGCTTATGGGAATTGGAGTTGGTGTATTAACCGCCATGATCTTAGAATCGGCATTCGATTTTTATGAAGACGCCTTATATCCAGGAATCATATTCTTAGTGGCAGGTATTGCTTTATTTGTTGGGTTCACCTTAACAAAGAAGTTAGACAAAGAATAATTACAAGACAATTACCAAACTTAAGAGCTAACTTATTTTCTGATAGAAATCAGAGAGTAGGTTGGCTTTTTTGTTTTTTCTAAAGTCGTTATCTTTAACAAATCAACACCTAACATGAGTAAAGACCATCAAAATTCTGCATTTAAAGAGTTATTAGATAAACTTCAACAAGAAAGCTGGCAATTAGAACTTCTTATTTCAGGTTTTGCAATATTCGGATTGTTTACTGCTTCTGACACCTTAGCTACCAAACTCGATATCGCTCAGCATGACCAAAGAATTATAGATACGATTCTATGGTTTGCTGCACTTATTTCTTGCTGGATATTAGTGGCAAATCTGATGATCCATGTGGTGCTTAGAGGTCTTTGGATTGGGGCTCTGGGACTCCGTTATGTCTCAGGAGATATTGATTATGAGGAACTCAACTACTCCAAAAAATTCACCAAGTATCTCCAGAGAAAAATTGGGTCATTTGATAAGTACATTGCAACCTTAGAGAATTATTGTAGTGTCGTTTTCGCTGTATCGTTTATTTTTATCTTCTATTTCCTAGCGAGCTTTGCCTTCGTCTTATTTCTATTGTTGATCGTAATGGTCTTATTAGATCCAGATTATCCAGGAATATGGCACAATATTACCAAATGGATAGGAATTGCATTGATCCTATTCACTCTGCTCGGGATGGTCTTAACCTTTATAGATTTTATTACACAAGGATTCTTAAAACGTAAGAAATGGACAACTTTCTTTTACTTTCCGATTTACAGGGTATTTAGCAAGGTAACCTTATCTTTTTTGTATAGACCCTTGGTTTACAATTTCTTGGATAACAGATTTGGTAGAAGACTCAGTTGGATTCTAGTACCTACCTACGTGGGAATATTATATTTATCTAGTTTCTACTACAACGAGTCTAATTATATCAAAGCGGATCTGAGATCTTCAGAAAACTTTGCCAATTATGGTAATTATGAAGATCTAATGAACAAAGAAAATGACTTCATCAACTTTGCTGCGATTCCATCAAAAGTAATAGACGAACCGTATTTAAAGGTTTTTATGGTTTTTGATGATAATTTAGAATCCCGATTACTGGATTTTAATCCCGGACTTAAACCCAATGAAGATGATAGAGGCTATACCTCAACAATCGACTTTTTTGATGATAGACCTTCAAAAAAGATTCGAAAGAAAAAAGACAGTTTAAGAAAGGAATTCTTTAAAACCTTTAATCATTGCTATGATGTATTTATTGACAATCATAAATATGATGCAGAGTTCATCGCTACATCAAATATTTACAAAAAATTAGGTTTTGAAACCTATCTGAACATAGATACACTTCGAGAAGGAAAACACATTTTAAAAATTACTAGAAAAAGGGTAGATCGCGAAAAGAACGATACTGTCACTCACAGAATGGCATCTATTCCATTCTGGAGTTTCAAAACAAACGAACGATAACAAATAACAAAAACAAATGAAACGATTAATTGTCCCCCTAGCACTGCTTTTTGCAAGTATTCTTAATGCACAAACCGATACTCGTATTTACGATATCATAAATAACATAAGCACACAGCGTATAAAATCCGACATCACTACATTAGCCAACTTTGGCACAAGACATACCTTAAGTGATACAATCTCTGATACTCGCGGAATAGGAGCAGCAAGAAGATGGATCAAAAAAGAATTTGACCAGATCTCATCAGATTGTAACAACTGCTTAAATGTATTCTATCAAAAAGACCTTGTTAAAGCGGATGGTAGAAGAATCACCAAAGATGTAATGATTGTGAATGTAGTCGCGGTTCAAAAAGGAACTAAATATCCAAATCGCTATATTATCATGAGTGGTGATATCGATTCTAGAGTATCGAATGCTAATGATTATACATCTGATTCACCTGGTGCAAACGACAATGCCTCAGGGATGGCTGGAACCATTGAAGCGGCAAGAGTTTTGTCAAAATACCAATTTGAATCTAGCATTATTTATGTGGGTCTTTCGGGTGAAGAGCAAGGCTTATTTGGAGGAAAAGGATTGGCATCTTATGCTAAGGAACAAGGATGGGATATTGTGGGTATCATGAATAATGATATGATCGGAAATATCAAAGGAGTAGATGGTGTTATAGATAACAGAACCTTCCGAATTTTCTCTGAACCAGTTCCGCCTACAGAATCGGAAAGGCAAAGAAGATCCAGACGTTTTTATGGTGGAGAGGTAGATGGAATATCACGTCAGTTAGCGCGTTATATCCATAAAACCACAAAAACATATATGCCAGAAATGAATCCGAAAATGATTTACAGATTGGATCGCTTTGGACGAGGAGGACATCATAGACCATTTAACGATGCTGGTTTTGCTGGAATCAGAATCATGGAGATGCATGAAAATTATACACAGCAGCATCAAGATATTCGAACAGAAAACGGAATTGAATACGGAGACAAACTTAAGTTTGTAAACTTTGAATATGCCAATAAACTAACCGCTGTAAATGCCATCAATTTGGCTAGTGTCGCTTGGGCTCCAGCTTCTCCTAAGAATGTGAAGATCGGAGGAATTGTGAGACCCTCAGTTAAATTAAAATGGGACGCGGTAGACGGAGCCAAAGGATATAAAATCTACTGGAGAGATACTACCTCACCTACTTGGGATCATTTTCAATACGTAGAAGGAATTACAGAATTTACTGTTGAAGGAATTGTTATTGATAACTTTTTCTTCGGAGTTGCTGCGGTTGGTGAAAACGGCCATGAAAGTATTGTATCTTTCCCATCAGGAATAATAAGAAACTAATTATGAAATATTTGAGCACCTTTTTTCTAGTACTCATCATTGCTTGTTCAAGCTGTAAAACCGACAAAAAAGAACCTGAACCTACTGAGAAGGAAGGTGTTCAAAAAACAGATCATCAACTTAGATCCATAAAAAGATCTAATGATGTGATCAAAATTGATGCAGTAGCATCAGAATCTTCATGGGAGAATGCCACCTGGTATCCGATGGATCAAGTTTGGTTAGGGCAACCTGTTGATTCCTCAGATTTCACCGGAAGATATAAACTGACTTGGAATGCAGATGCTTTATATGTATTGGTTGAAGTGACTGATGATGTCTTAAGAGATGTCTTTGACAATCCTTTAGAGCGATGGTGG
>CAZDKB010000137.1:0-4972 GCA_964505885.1 uncultured Flavobacterium sp. | reverse complement strand
GATGATCGCTTTCTTCTGAATTTCGATATCAGCTTCAATCAATGCTTTGTGAGATACTACTACGTTCTTGAATTCGTGGTTGATCTTAACAACTTTGAACTCCATAGTTTTCTCAACATATTGATCGTAATCACGGATAGGCTTTACGTCAATCTGAGATCCTGGTAAGAATGCCTCGATTCCAAATACGTCAACAATCATTCCTCCTCTTGTTCTACACTTAACGAATCCGTTAACTACTTCACCTGTTTCGTGAGCATTGTTTACACGCTCCCAAGCTTTGATTACTCTTGCTTTCTTGTGTGATAATACTAATTGACCAGTACTATCTTCTCTTTTATCAACTAAAACTTCTACTTTGTCTCCAACAGCTAAGTTAGGGTTGTAACGGAATTCGTTTAAAGAGATAACACCTTCAGATTTAGAGTTGATATCGATAATCGCGTCTCTGTCAGTTTTTCTAACAACAGTTCCTTCGATTACGTCACGCTCATTTACGAACCCTACAGTTCCTTCTAACGCTTTTTCAAACTCTTTTAATTTAGCTTCATCAACAGCTTCAATACCTTCTTCGTATTTGTGCCAATCAAAACTGCTTAAAAATTCTTCTGGTGATTGAGTAGCTTCTGTAGTTTCTGTAGCTACTTCTTGTACTTCTGGAGCCTCTACTTGAGCCTCCGTGTTTTTTGTTTCTTCAGACATGCTGAACATACTTTGTATCTTTTTGTTATTCAGATTATTAACGACAATAACTCAAAGAGATATTAAACTTGATAATAAAATTGCTTTCTCCTTTTCTAATCTGTTCTCGTAAAAAGGAGTGCAAATTTACTCATTTTTATTGATTTACAATATTTTATCTCTTTTTATTTAACCGAATGTTTATGGGTTTATTCTTTAATTCGTTTAGATGGATTATTAGATTATTAGATTGTTAGATGTGAGAATTAAGCAGAGTTTGGCGGGCTGAGGCTCTCGAAGCCCAGATTTTAATTGTTCGATGTAGGTGGACTTTTAGAAGAAAGGCAAAAGGCAAAAGGCGAAAGGCCAATAGATTTCATTGTAAAAAAAATCGGCTAAACAACTAAACGCATAACCCAAAAATACACCCAACACCCAACACCTAACACCCTTTCAATTTCTTAACTATCTTTGCCTTACAAAACAACATATCATGAAAGTCTTCAAATCCACTCTTTGCTTATCGATTGTTTTATTATGCATTTCTTGTGCTCAAGAACCAAGTCCTTCTCCTAAACCCACACCTAATTTCATTAAGTCTCAATATGAAGCTAGACATAATGCTCCATTTTCTGATGCTACAGAGTACAATGGGTTATTGTTCTTAACAGGGCAAATCGGAAAGGATCATAAAGCTGGTAAAATGGCGGAAGGAGGAATTCAGGCAGAAACTCGTCAGGTTTTAAATAACATTAAGGATGTACTAGAAGCAAATGGTTCTGACATGGATCATGTGTTGAAATGCACGGTGATTTTATCGGATATTGACGACTTCTCTGCAATGAATGAAGTTTATCGTACTTTTTTTACCAAAAATAAACCTGCAAGAACTACATTTGCAGCCAATTTGGTAGCAGGCGCCAAGATCGAGATCGAAGTTGTTGCCGCGAAAAAGTAAAATGACAGAAGAAGTTAAACATTTAGTATCCCAAGGTATCATGCTTCCTTTGATGGAGGAGTTCTACACGATCCAAGGAGAAGGTCATCATACAGGTAAAGCTGCTTATTTTATTCGAATTGGCGGTTGCGATGTTGGGTGTCATTGGTGTGACGTTAAAGAAAGCTGGAATGCAGATCTTCACCCTCCAACTCACGCAAGTCAGATTGTAGAAAATGCAAAGAAATACTCAGATACCGTAGTGATAACGGGAGGGGAACCCTTAATGTGGTCAATGGATTTTATTACTGAAACTCTACAAAAGAACGGTATTAAAACTCATATTGAAACTTCTGGTGCATATCCTTATTCCGGAACTTGGGATTGGTTTTGCTTATCCCCAAAGAAAACGAAACTTCCTTTAGACGAAGTTTATGATAAGGCAGATGAATTAAAAATGATCATTCATAACAAGAGTGACTTTCAGTTTGCTGAAGATCACGCTGCCAAAGTTGGAAACAGTTGCAAATTGTTCTTACAACCCGAATGGAGTAAACGAGACAAAATGACTCCTATGATCGTGGATTATGTAATGAAGAATCCAAAGTGGAAGATCTCATTACAAACTCATAAGTATTTAGAGATCCCTTAATTTTTCTCGAGCTAAAGACATAACCTTATTAAACTGCTCTTCTTTAGTTAGATTTGAGTTATCTATCTCAATGGCATCATCTGCTTTCATTAAAGGAGAATCCTTACGCGTCGTATCGATTCTATCTCTTTCTAGAACATTATGTAATACATCTTGATATGACACCTTCTGGCCTTTACCAATTAACTCATCGTATCTGCGCTGTGCCCTTGTTTCGGCAGAAGAAGTCATAAATAGCTTTAGTTCTGCATCCGGAAAAACAACAGTACCGATGTCTCGCCCATCCATCACAACTCCCTTGTTTCTGCCTATTTCCTTTTGAATAGCCACTAATTTTCGTCTCACTTCAGGAATTGCCGCTACTACGCTTACCAAATTAGAAACTTCCATGGTTCTAATTTTGTCTTCTACATTGTCTCCGTTCAAAAAGATCTCAGCATACCCTAAATCTGGGTTGAATTCAAAATGCAATTTGGCAATGTGTAAAGATTCTATAAGTTCTTCTTTGTCAACCAATCCACTAACGATGAAGTTCTTGTTTATTGTAAATAGAGTCATCGCTCTATACATAGCTCCACTATCCACATAAACATAACCCAATTCTTTGGCCAATTGCTTTGCGATTGTACTTTTACCTGTGGATGAATATCCATCAATTGCTATGGTTATTTTTCTATTCATTTAATCTCTCCTTCTTTTATCCAAGTCAAATTGTAAACTAAAGGTACTTGTATTTGTAGCTGCATGATAATTTGAAAACGCATAATTAAAGCGGAATTTATTCATTCTAATTCCAATTCCATAAGAAATACCAGAAAAGGTTCTCGCATTCTGAAGTTTCAATTCAGCCGCTCTTCTAAAATTGTATCCTACTCTCAAATTAATCGCACTATCTGGAAACAATTCCGCACCAACTACAAAATGTCGCATTGCATTTGTCAAGAATCCTATTTTTTCATTTGTAACATTTCCTTCAAGATCAGTAGTTGAATTGGATGGATTTGGCACGGCTAAATTCCAACGATGCGCATTATCAAAAGTCACATGCCATTCCAAAGGAACATATTTTAGTTTATAGGATGCTCCTATCGCCAGTTTAAATGGAAGTCTCTCATTAGTTCCATCAAACGATTGGATCTGAGCTCCCATATTTCGCGCAACAATAGTCAATCTAAAAGGTTGATAGGGGCTATAATAAAGAATCGCTGCATCGGCAGATATTCCGTTAGATGTAAAATTGCTGATGGTTGAATTAATGAGACGCGCATTAAACCCCATATAAAGATTTGTCCAAGGAAGATTAAAACTATATCCCATGGAAATCGCAATATCATTTGCTCTAAAGGTTCCAGTTTCATTTCCTAGTTCGTCTGCCTCAATTAAAGTACCATAATCTAGGTACTTAATGCTCCCATGAAGCGTTCCAAATCTTCTACTTAAGACATGAGCATAAGAAACCGAACCAATGTTAATATCCGCTAGATAGCTCGTATAGTTCAGAGAGAGTTGCCTGTCCAATTCAGCGCTAATAGTCGCTGGATTCCAGATAGGTTGATTCACATCATCCATTAAGGTTAACACTTCTCCTCCTAATGCAACCTGCCTAGAAGAAGTGGATAAATTAAGAAATTGAAAAACACTTTCCCCTCCCACTTGAGCAGTAATTCCGTGGGTAATAAACCATAAAAAAAGGCTAATTCGAAGTGCTTTCATATAATCCGAGCAAAGAACGGCAAATATAAACTATAACGAATATTTTTTCGAATATTTTATATCTGGTGTCTCACTCTTATTCGATTATCATTTCGATATCTTGAAACTCGACAGAATTTAAGATCAATCCCGATCCTGGAGCAATATGGGTCAGGATTTGTCGCTCTTCTTTCTCAATTAAGGAATCTTGAATATCCCCTATATGAATCTCTCCTATACCCAACTGTACTAAGGCTCCCATCATGAGTCGGATTTGATACCTTAAAAACCCTTGTCCTCTAACTATTAAGGCGAAGGAGTCTTTGGGAAAGAAGCTTCCCTTTAAATGAGTATTCTTAATGATCTCACAAGATTCGATAGTCCTTATCAACTTTGTTTCTTCAGAAGGTTTTGAGCAATAAGCACCGAAATAATGAGTTCCTTCAAACATCTTGGCTCCCATTTTCATTACCTCTATATTTAAGTCTGAATAACCTGTCATAACAGGTGCACAGAAAGGATGATTTTTGCCTTGATTAGAAAATTGATAATGGTATTCTTTAATCTTCGGATGTTGAATGATATTAAAGCTCGTATCTTTTATTTTCTGAACCGTCAATAATTGAAGATCTGCAGGAGAATTTTGATTGAATAAAGTAAGAAAAGAATCCATATTAAGTAACTCATCTACAAATAGTTGCAATGGGTATTTATTTGCAGAAACTTTGGCATCTGTCCTACCCACACCAACGGTTTTGAATCTAGTTTTACCTAAAACGAATTTCAGAGTTTTATCTACAACAAAGTGAACTGTCTTTAGATTGGGTTGTTTTTGCCAGCCATGCAAACGAAAGCCTAAAAAGCTTATAGATAGTAAATAGGTGTGCTTATAGTTCATTACTACAAATATAAGTTTGCTACATAAAAAAACTCCATACGTTTTGTATGGAGTTTATTAAAAAGAAAGGCAGCGACCTACTCTCCCACCATTCGGCAGTACCATCGGCGCT
>CAZDKB010000136.1:0-5188 GCA_964505885.1 uncultured Flavobacterium sp. | reverse complement strand
TTATAGTATTAAGTTAACTTGTAGAATAAAGCATTTCATATCTTCTTTTTGAGAACATGTGATTGGAAAAGAAGTAGAGAAAGCCTTAAACGATGCTATCAAAGGAACTAGCACAACCGTAAGTGAGTTTACGGTAGCTCCTCAAGTAAATCCAGAAGAAGGTTTACCCTTTCATGAGTGGTTTATAGAATTTGAGAATGAGCCTGAAAATATTGAAGAGTTTGCCCTGAAGATTGATTCTTCTATGCAGGAGCAGAATATTTATTATTTAGATCTGATTGAAGGTAAGATCTTAAGACCTCTTGTGATTAGAAAGGTAAAAAAAGGAGGATTTCATGAATACATGAAGTCGATCGGTAAGTTTGGTGGTCAGAATAAGATTCCGCAGTTATCGGATAATAGAAAGATAGCCGATGTATTATCGAACTTTTTAAAATAAGACCAATGTTTGACGGCTACTGGATGAATATTTATGCTTTAAAAGGACATAAAGTAAGGTGTGTTTCACTAGAGGCTCCATACAATTATCAAACCGAACGAGCGAAAAAACACCTTGAAATTGGAAAGGAGTATACGGTTGAGAGAACAGAGGTACATAGTTCAAGTACAGATGTTATATTACAAGAACTGCCAGAAATCGAATTTTCAAGTGGTCTGTTTGAAGATGTTCTAAAACAATCTAAAGAGGATGATGAACAACATCCAGATTATTGGAAGTATAATGATAGATATGAACTCATGAAAATTGTATCCACAAATATTGGTGAAAAAAAAGAGATTGATTGGAAGGGTAAGAAAGTGACTACTGGAATTTTCAAATACGCTGTTGACCAACCCATTTTTTTAGATCTAGAAAATGTAAAGAACGATTCTATTTGTGATAGAAAGCACCATGGAGGGATCGATCAGGCCGTTTATGGCTATGCCTTAGAGCATTATGAGTATTGGAAAGGGTTGTATCCAGATCTCGATTTTGAATATGGAATATTCGGGGAGAATTTAACTATTAGCGGACTTGACGAGACGAAACTTCATGTAGGTGATATTTTTCGAGTTGGGGAATGCGTTCTAGAGGTTACTAAGCCAAGACAACCTTGCATGAAATTAGGAGTCAGATTTAATGATATGAGGGTTGTAAAACAGTTTTGGAATACTTCGATGAGTGGGGTTTATTTTAAGATTTTGCTTACCGGTCACGTAAAGGCTGGAGACGTCTTCAGAGAAATGGAAACCTTTCCAGAGAATCCAACAATTGCTGAGGTTTTCGAGACAAAGAAATAAACTATATTTTTTTCAAATAGATGTTTCCTCTCGAGGATCTTAAAGTAAGTTTTGAGCCTCCTCCATTTAATTTTTCACCACTAATATTGACTTCTTGTTTTTTCTGAGGATCTAACTTCGTTTTAGATTTTAAATTGAAGTTTGTATAGAAATTTTTAAGTGTCTTTACATAGAGGTCTACCTTTGTTTTCGAAGAAATAGTCACTTCAATCTCTCCACTCATACTTGTTATAGTATTATTCTTTTTATCATCAACATTTGTGAAGGTAGTAGATATGTCACCCGTAACTGAGCTGGCAGTAATAGGACCGGTAACCTTTTGAAGATCAATTGAGCCTGCTAAAGATATAACCTCTAAATCAGACTCAAAACTATCTATTGTAATAGAACCTAACGACCCGCTAAATACTGATAGCGACATGGATTTTGGTAAACTTACGATGATCTTTTTTTTCTTAATATATCTTCTAAGATCAATAATTTTTAATACACTATCTTCTCTCATGACACGGAAACCAAGACCATTTGTGATGTCTTTGCCTTTTTGATAGTATACTTTTTTATTATCAATAGTGTCATTGAGAATTTGTAAGAAAAGTTTAGTTGAATCAACTGGTTTGATAATTAAATCTGATGAACTTTCGATAATAACTTTATCTACTCCGTCTAATGACCTGGTGTAACTTTTATTCTGAGAATAGGTATAACAGAAAGTAAGAATAAAAATAAAGGTGATTAACTTTTTCATAAACATGTAAATTGATATGCTAATAAAAGTAATAAGTTAAAGTTATTTGAACAAAAAAGCGAGTTAAACCGAAGGGCCTAACTCGCTTTTCCTATCTCAAAAAAAGATTATTCATTAAGATAAACCAAACGCTCTAATCTTGATAATTCTTTATCATCAACATATTTGCTGATCTCTTTTCGGAATTGAGCCATATTCTTGTAAGGTCTGTACTCCTCAAATTCATGCGCCATTTTATTTCCAACTCCAGGTAATGCTTTGATGTCTTCTTCAGAGGCAGAATTCAGTTCAACAGGAACAAAAACATAGTTCAAATAATAAGCTACTTGTTCTTGATCAACATATTTACCGATCTCTTTTTTGAACTGCGCAACACTTGTATAAGGTCTATATTCTTCAAACTCATGAGCCATTTTATCTCCTACACCCGGGATTAATTTAAAATCGTCTTCAGGAGTTGTATTTAAGTTCATTGGAACGAATACTTTTTTAAATAACTCTTCTTTATTTTCAGCAGGAAGCAATGCACCAAACTCATTCAAAGACATAAAAGGTCTCTTCGATAATATTTCTGAAACTAATTCCTCTGCGAATCCTAGGCCTTTAAAATCGGCTTCAGTAGCAAGATTTGCATTGAGCACTGCAGCAGTTTCCTTAACCTCAGCTTTCTTTTCAACTTCGGTTTTAGTTTCTTTTTTTTCTTCCTTTGGTTGGTCTTTACAAGAAATAAAGAACAATCCTGATACCATACAAATGGCGATTAATTTGCTGAAATTTTTCATTTTTTGTGATTTATAAGTTTTAAATAAGAATATCCAAGTAGAGACAAAACAACAAGACTTAAAGGAGCTAGAGCAGGAAAAGCACCCGACAAACTTTCTGTAAATAGATCCCAGTCTCCTGCGGTTGGTTTCATTTCTTGTTCGAACTCGAAATTGCCTTTGAGATGTAAAAACACTCCATACATTCCACTTAATGAAATCCCAATTAGAATGAAGGTAAACAACTTTGACAAAGTAATAGTTCGTTTGAAGTAAAGCACGGGCATCATCAGAAGAGCAAGTCCAATACCTATAATAGGAATTAACTGCAAACTGTCTTCATAATGCTCCAATAAATAAAGCTCGAAAAGTGTCCCAACCATCATAAAAATGAAGGCCAAAAGAATGATTCTTTTCACACTTATCATATCTTTATTCATCGTGTTGTTTTGCATAATAGGTCGCAAAAGTAAGAATGAAAAAGGGTAAATGAAAATTATTTAGAACTTTTCTAAATAATTATTTAGAGAGAATATGAATCTTAGATAGATTCCTCTTTTTTGTGCAGAAATCGGGTTAATTTCATGGAAAGATCTAGCATGATAATCTTGGCATTCCCATTTCTTTCTATATGGTACATAGCCTCATTCAATTCTTTATTGATTTCTTGGATGTTTCCGCTATGTACAAAAGGAGCAAATTTCTTTAGATCAAATTTTGGAGTCTGAGTTTCCAAAAACACCAAGTCTGGAGACTGATAGTTAAGTAACAATGCTTGTCTGAAGAACTGTAGACAATAACTCAAGAATCGCTTCTGAGTTTCTCTTCCAGATTTTGCAATTTCGTCAGACCAAGAAACCAGGTCTTGAATGACAGCTGCATTTCCTTTTGCTTTAAACGCCGCTCGAATCCAGGTGATAAACCATTGTTCGAATTGAAGATCACTCGAATCTTGCTGAAAAAGATGAACCGCTTTGTTGTAGTTTCCCTCAGATTGCACTGCGATCTTAGCAGCTTCACTTTCAGAAGCATTCTCTCTTTCCATTAGTGACCTTGTTATATCCTCTTCACTTAGAGAAGAAAAATGTAGGGCCTGACAACGAGATTTGATGGTGTTAATGATTTGATCCTCGTTTTCTGTGACTAAAAGAAAAATGGTTTTTGAAGGAGGTTCTTCGATAAGTTTTAAGAGTTTATTCGCTGCCGCAATGTTCATTTTTTCGGCCATCCAAATGATCATTACCTTAAAACCACCTTCGTAAGATTTCAATTGAAGCTTTTTCACAATGTCTTGAGCCTCATCCACACCAATCATACCTTGTTTATTCTCAACTCCAATGAATTGAAGCCAGTTGAATAAGCTTCCATAAGGTTGTTCTAACATAAAGGCTCTCCAGTCTTCCATAAAAAGGTTGCTGACTGGATGTTTTTTGACCGAATCATTGGTAGTGACTGGAAAGGCAAAATGCAGATCAGGATGCTGTAATTTTTCTGCTTTAAGTTTCGCAGCCTCTGGATGATTTGAGGAAAGTTCGAGTAAAAGTTGAGCATAAGCAATAGCCATTGGAAGTGTTCCAGAGCCCTCTTTACCAACAAACAACTGTGCATGTGGAATTCTCCCATTTTCAGCAGAAGTTTTTAAGTGCTGCTTGATGTGTTCTTGACCAATAATCTTCTCAAAACTCATAGACAACAAATATAGAAGAATTAGGAATTATGAATCGGGAATTATCAATTATTCTATCAACAGTTCAAAGCATTTTATCATGGACTTTGTCGCTATGTCACTTTGCAAGTCTGCAACTCTAGAAATCACGAAAACGTTCTATTAGATTTTCCAATTAAGACTTTATAAAACCTATGGAATTGGTTACTTTTGAGGAAAACAGAATACATTATGAAAACCATTCACGATTTTAACTTTCAAGATAAAAAAGCATTAATCCGAGTTGATTTTAATGTTCCCTTAAACGATGCTTTTGAAGTTACAGATACAACGAGAATTGAAGCCGCTAAATCTACTATCATTAAGATCTTAGAAGATGGAGGATCAGCAGTATTGATGTCGCATCTTGGAAGACCCAAAGGAGTAGAGGAAAAGTTCTCTTTACAGCATATCGTTGCCAAGGTATCTGAAGTGATTGGTGTTCAGGTGAAGTTTGTTTCCGATTGTATTGGCGATAAAGTAGCTTCATCGGTTGAAAGCCTTCAGAATGGAGAGATTTTGTTATTAGAAAATCTTCGTTTCTATGGCGAAGAAAAAGCTGGGGATTTAGATTTTGCCAAACAATTATCTCAATGGGGAGATGTTTATGTGAATGACGCTTTTGGAACAGCTCACAGAGCCCATGCTTCTACAACTATCGTTGCTCAATTCTTTTCAGATAGCAAATGTTTT
>CAZDKB010000135.1:0-5520 GCA_964505885.1 uncultured Flavobacterium sp. | reverse complement strand
ACCTGATGTATCTTGTCTTTATCGCAATGTTATCGATTCAGATGGGTAAAGAAGTGTTGTCAGCTTTCGGCTTCATGAAAGAAAAAATAGAAGACACTAACGCTGCAGTTTCATTGAACATCCAAAGTACTTTGAGTTCATTAGAAATTAAAGCTCAGGAACAACCAGATAAATTTGGTGATGAAAATAAAAAAGCGAAGCAAATCAGTATTGCTTCGAATCGATTCTTCAACTTTTTAGAATCAGTAAAAGATTCAATCTTGGTAGACGTAGATGAAGAAGATAGATTGGATTATGAATCTATGAGTACTACCGATAGAGTAGACGAATTGTTCTTCACTGGAGAAGGATTTACAGAGTTTGGTAAAACATTCGAAAAATCAATTCAAGACTATGAGAGTCAGTTAATATCTATTTTAGGACCTGATGCAAGTCAAGGAATCAAGACGAATATTGAGAAAAGATTCGATACAAGTGATATTCCAAGTAAAGAAGAAGGTGAAGGAGCTGAAAAATGGTTAAAGAAGAGATATGAGGGAATGCCGATGATCACATCTGTGGCAAATATCACTCAAATCCAAGGAGATATAAGATCTACTGAGCAAGAGATCTACAATGGATTCTTGCAAGGTCAGATGACTGAAGATGCTTCATTAACGAATTATAAAGGTATCGTTGCCTTAGATAAGACAGCTTATTTTGCTGGTGAGAGAGTAACAGGTAAAGTCGTTTTAGGACGTTACGATGCTACCCTAAAACCAGAGAAGGTAGTGTTGAACAGAAGAGACGTAACTAATAGAGTGGAGGATGGACAAGTAATTGTTGATCTTGCTGCGGGGAATGTTGGTACTAACGAAATCAAGGGTGAGATTACTTTTACACAAGACGGGGAGCCTATTAAAGTTCCTTTTGAAAGTGTTTATTCTGTAATTGCAGAACCAAACGACGCGATTGTTTCGGCAGACAAAATGAATGTTGTATACCGCGGATTGGATAACCCAATTTCAATTTCTGTGCCGGGTGTAGGAAACAATAATGTGAAACCTACCGTGAGCAATGGAAATAAATTGACCGACAACGGAAATGGAAAGTACATCTTAAATCCAGGTTCTGGAGATGAGGTGAAGATCAATGTTACTGCAAAATTGAGCAGTGGAAAAACGATCAATACTCCGAAAACCTTTAGAATTAAAGATATCCCTGCTGCGGCTGGAACAGTTCGTGGAGATTTTGGGGTTGTACCAATGCCTAAGTCAAGTTTGAATAACACACCAATCAAAGCTGAATTGCCAGATTTTGTATTTGACCTTCAACTAGAAGTTCAATCATTTACAGTAAAAGTTCCTGGTCAATTAGCAGTGAAAGTAAATGGAAGTCAGTTTGACGCGAGAGCTAAAAAAGTATTAGCCAAAGCAAGAAGAGGTGATGTAATCACTATCTTTGATATTAAGGCAATTGAAAAAACAAAAGGAACACCATTAAAGAAGGTGTTACCAGTAAGTATTCAGATTACCAACTAGAAGTTAAAATAGAGTAGTATGATTAGGAAGCATTTTTATACAGTTGTATTTGCCTTATTGACCACTGGGTTTATAAGTGCTCAGGCCAATATGTTGAATGCAAAGAAGGTTGAAGAAATAGGAGTTGTATCTGCAGAGAAAATTGCTGCTGATAATGACGCTCCGTTAGCCTATGGTTACATAGATGACAGAGACATTCTTTGGTCGAAAGTAGTATGGGAGTTCGTTGATTTGAACCAAAAGATCAACTTACCTTATTATTTTCCAATCGATACTGCGAATATCTCGAATGACAGACGTTCATTATTTGACACCTTGATGAAGGGTATCAAAAATGGTGATATTGAAAATGTATATTCAGATTCTTTCTTTACGTCAAAAGTAACGCAAGCGGAGATTGATGAGAAATTAATCAATGTTCGTACAAGTGGAAACTTTGCAGATACATTCCGTATTTCTACAGAAGATATCGAAGGATATATGATTAAAGGAATGTGGTATTTTGATAAGCGTCAAGGAGAATTAAAATATAGATTATTAGCATTGGCACCAATGGGTAAAGATGTTTTAACGCTTGGATTGCCAGATATTGAAGATGATGAACTTTATGAATTGTTCTGGATCTTCTTCCCGGAAGCAAGACAATTGTTGCACAATTCCACTGTATTTAACCCAAAGAATGCTTCACAGCCGATTTCATTTGATCACTTGTTAAATGCAAGAAGATTTAGTTCTGTGATCATTAAAGAAGAGAATATTTATGGAAACAGAAGTATTGCAGATTATGTGCGTGGAAATGCTATGTTCCAACTTCTAGAAGCTGATAGGATCAAAGAAGGAATTCGAGATCGAGAAATGGATATGTGGAATTATTAATTCCATAAAAATATTAGAAAAAGCATCTCTTTTTAGAGATGCTTTTTTTTTGAAACCCCTATTTTTGAATCATGAAAGTAGATTATATTATTGTTGGATTAGGATTGGCAGGACTTAGCTTCGCCGAAGAACTACTTCGACATAATCGAACTTTCATGGTATTTGAGGATGACTCTCAAACTTCTTCATTAGTTGCGGGAGGAGTTTATAATCCTGTAATCTTAAAACGATTTACACCTGTTTGGAATGCCAAATCTCAGTTAGAGATTGCTATGCCATTGTACGAAGAACTTGAAAAGAGATTCCAAGATAAATTCGACGACAAGTTTTCTACCCGTAAAGTTTTTAAATCTATAGAAGATCAGAACAACTGGTTTATAGCTTCAGACAAGCCTAAGTTGACAGAATTCATGAATCCCAACCTGATTCATGAGAATGTTCAAGGAATCAAAGCCGATTTTGGATTTGGAGAGGTTTATCAAACGGGACGAGTAGACACCCCAAAGCTAGTCTCAAGGTATAGGAGATACTTGCAAGATTTGGGTAGGATTAGATTTGAGAAATTTGATCATAATTCAATAAAGATTGGTCAAGAGCAAGTAGAATATTTAGACCTTCAATCCAATAAGATCGTATTTTGTGAGGGCTATGGTTTGAAAGATAACCCTTTTTTCAACCACCTTCCTTTGAATGGAACAAAAGGCGAAACCATTACTATTCATGCACCAGGGCTAGACATTGAGTTCTTGGTGAAATCCTCGGTTTTTGTTCTTCCATTAGGGGATCATCAATTTAAGATAGGAGCTACTTTCAATTGGACGGATAAAACCTCTGAACCTACTAAGGAAGGACGGCAAGAGTTGATAGAAAAGTTGGATAAGGTAATCTCTGTTCCCTACAAAATTATTGATCAAAATGCAGGTGTTCGCCCTACAGTGACCGACCGAAGACCTCTAGTTGGTGTACATCCCAAGCATTCTAATTTGATCGTTCTTAATGGGTTAGGAACACGAGGAGTTATGATTGCACCCTCAATGGCGAAACAGCTTTATGATCATATTGAGAATGGAGAGCCATTGGATCCAGAAACGAACATTAATAGATTTTCATAGGAGGGTTTGGCTAAGCTTTTTCTGGCCTTACCTTGTGTAGATAGTAATACAGTTCTTTGTTGTATTCTATTGAATTCTTCTTTTTACTTCTTTTAATTTTCGCCTTTAATTTTTTAATAAAACCAAACATACTTACGATTAAGTTGTTAATTAAAACGAGATAAGGATTGTGAGAGATTTCACTTTTCAAAGTGACAAAAAATAATAAAGCTAAGAAATACGTAATAATACCCGAATTGTATCTAATAATCAGTTGATTACTTTAAAGTGTCCTGTTTGTACTTTATAAATAAATTGATCCAAAGAATACGAGAAAGTCGTAAATTAAGAGGTGCCAACAGTAATAAAATGGCAAACACCGCAGCAAATGCAGAGAGTAAACTAGACCCAATTATTACTTTACTAATCACAAAGGTAGTCACACCTATAGCAACAGTTAAAGCATAATTTACATACATAGCACCATAAAAGAAAGAGGGCTCTATCATATACTTTAAACCGCATTGAGAACAGTTTTTATGAAGTTTGGTAATCTTGGTTGGATTGAAGGTAAATGGGTACTCAAAAAAATCTCCTTCATGACACTGAGGACACTTCCCTTTAACAACGCTGTACATCATTTTACCTTTCTTGAACATGATTGTAGAATTTAATGTAAAAGTACTGACTTTACATTTCTTATGCGTAACAAAAGTTACAGAATCAGCAGAGTAGTGGGCCATTAATTTATTCGTACGATCAAGCTAATTCTAGTATGAATTTTCTAGCTTTGCCGTGTAATTTTTTCACCCAATGGTAAATGCTCATAACTTAACGGTAACCTTTGCAGGAACTGATCTTTTTTCAGGTATAACCTTCAAACTGGTAAAAGGTGATCGAGTAGGTCTTATTGGGAAAAATGGGGCGGGAAAATCTACACTTCTTAAAATTCTTTCTAAAGACATTGATAGCAGCGGTGGAACATTGGCATTCGATAAAGATATCCGAATCGGTTTCTTAAGACAGGATATTGATTTTGTGCATGGAAGAACGATATTAGAAGAGGCTTATCAGGCATTTGAGGAAATTCAAAAAATTGAAAAACAGCTTGAGTATATCAATGAGCAATTAGCAACTAGAACAGATTATGAATCTGAGGGTTATAATCAGTTGATCATCGATCTTAATGAGTTGTCTGAGCGTTACGAACTACTAGGTGGATATAATTATCAAGGAGATACAGAAAAGATCTTACAAGGGTTGGGATTCCAACGTGAAGATTTTGACAAACTCACCGACACCTTTTCTGGAGGGTGGAGAATGCGAATCGAATTGGCAAAACTCTTACTTCAGAATAACGATATCCTACTTCTAGATGAGCCTACTAACCACTTGGATATTGAGTCTATAATTTGGTTAGAGAATTTCTTAAAGTCATATCCAGGAGCTATTGTTTTGGTGTCTCACGATAAGATGTTCTTAGATAATGTTACGAATAGAACCATTGAGATATCACTAGGAAAGATATATGATTATAAGAAACCTTATAGTCAGTTCTTAGAATTGAGAGCAGATATCAAAGAGAAGCAATTACAAGCTCAAAAGAATCAAGAGAAGCAGATCAAGCAAACTGAACAACTCATAGAGAAGTTTCGATATAAGGCTAGTAAGGCGGCTTTTGCTCAATCTTTGATCAAAAAATTGGATAAGGTAGAGAGAATTGAAGTAGATCAGGATGATATCGCTACAATGAATATCCGATTTAATATTTCTAGAGATCCAGGTAAAATCATTTTTGAAGCGGAAGATCTAGCGAAGAGCTATGGCGAGAAAAAAGTACTTGAGAATGTAGATCTTCTCATTGAGAGAAATAGTAGAATCGCTTTCGTGGGTCAGAATGGACAAGGAAAATCTACCTTGGCAAAGATGATGGTAGGAGAAATTCCTTTTGATGGAGATCTTAAATTAGGGCATAATGTTGAGATTGGGTATTTTGCTCAAAATCAGTCTGAGTATCTACCGCCAGAAAAGAC
>CAZDKB010000134.1:0-5523 GCA_964505885.1 uncultured Flavobacterium sp. | reverse complement strand
GAACTGAGATCAACGGGGTGGAAGCCCGGTACACTGCCATTGTGCTATACCCGCAAAACTTTAGTCATTCTAGCAGCTTTTTTCATTTCTGTCAAGCGCTTTTTTTGGCGCCTATGACGGGGGTCGAACCCGCAACCTCCACCGTGACAGGGTGGCAAACTCCCAACTGTTCTTCATAGGCATTATCTAAATGGGGGCGGAATCGAACCGTTTTTTGAAGAGCCTCTTCCTATCGTCCACGACCTGGTGATCACTACAGGCAATCCCCCGAAACTTGAAAACTGCTAGCCCGAAGACCCTAAAGTATACTTCTTTAGACTTTTATACCGCCGCAGCTTTTCAGGCGGTTATTAAAGTTTTCTAACAATGTCAAAAAGCGTTACTCTCAATTTCTATATACACTATAGCGTCTGAGAGTTAATTTGTCAACATCTTTTTTCAAAAATATCAACTTTTTTTGGCATGGATGGAGGGATTTGAACCCCCGACACACGGGTTTGGAAGCCGTTGCTCTACCAGACTGAGCTACACCCATATAACAAAAAAAGCCCCAACTTTCGACGGGACTTTAGAGAATGATAGATATATTTCTACCTATCTTTGTCTAAACTCCCACATCGATATCATGATTATTCCAATTACCTCGTTCAAATGAAATCACGCACACAAATCCGTTGTCCTTTTCAAGACTTTGGAGTTTCTCTGCGGTTGGAATATATCGTGAAGCCATTTGTTTCCTCTGTTTCATGATTCTATTTATACAGCATATCAGTGAAAAGACGATATGTCAAGAAGTTTTTTTTTTAGAAATATCGTCTTTTTTTCAAGTGTTTTAGTTCCTCCTACGACCTGCGGACAAGTCATCATTTTTACCGATCACCTGCAAGCCACCCTTATTATACATTTGCCCAAGAGGAACATTCTGGGTAGCTGCAATTTTCTCTTCGCGTGAAAGCCCCTGATAAGGATCGATGGGCACAATCTTGTTACTCAGAGGAACGGTTTCCCGCGTCTTGTAACTCGGTATAGAGTTGACACCAGAAGTCTTACCTCGTTGACTCGGGTGCGCGCCCATACGCTTGAGCCACTTTTCATGATCGGTTGCGGCGTTCGTACTCTTTTTTGAACGCTTCGAACCTTGCCTTCGTGGCCGATGGGATATCGTTGTTAGACCCTTCACTAGACCCATTTAGAACCTCCTCAATATCTACTCCAACCATTTTAGCAAGTTTTCGCAGCATGTCAAGCTTTTCTTCCATCTCACAATCCGGCTCGTTATTCTTTTTGTCATACTCCTTGCCAAGCTTTAGAAGATTTTTTAGTTCTTCAACCTCCCGCTTTAGAGCATCAAATTCCCTACGAGACGGGCCCGGCGATAAAATATGGGTCGAATCAATCCACGGAACATTCTCATATTTTCTATAAGAATTATCTCCAATATAAGATACAATACACATTTTTTATCCTTTTTCTCCGAACGTAATAATAACGTCAAAACCCTCGCTCTTCGTGGGCTTAGTCGCGTTTTCAATCATAGCCTTCATGACGTGATCAGGAATATTCTTACCAGGGCGATTAGCCAGCCGATTCTCCCACTCACTCTTTTCAGGAGGAGTGACCCAAACACCAATCTTCAAATAACCACCCGGCACCTTCGACAAAATAGACTGCCGCTTCTTAGAAGAAAGGTTAGTCTGGTCCATGATGATTCGCCGATCATTCGCAATCGCTTCGTCAAACTTCTTCCACATATGCTCCGTAGCCATCTTGATAGCCTCAAAGAAAACAGCATCATAGGTGGACTTGCGATCCTTCGCATACTGCTCAATATAGTCGTCAGTGCTACAAACCACCGTTTCCGGAAGCCTCTTTAGATAGTTTTGCACATAAGTAGACTTGCCCGTTCCAGGCAAGCCACTCAAAACAAGAATCGTAGTCATCACATTCCCCTCAACAAGATATCTCTAACAGTATCAAACTTTACGTCCCGTGTCAAGAACTTTCTAAAGTGTGTCTTGACCATACCCATCAAATCTTTGTCACCGTCAAAGATATAGCGGAACATGAAAGTCTTATAAGGGCTCTGAATGGTAGTCGCAACTTCCTTCCGTGACATACCAGACAAAATGATAGACTCACAAACCTTTTCAATGTCTCGCACATACGCAAGAAGGTTTTCGGTCACAACCTTTTCCAGCCGATTCACACGATCCAAATCCTCGCTCGGAAGCAGAGACTTCAAATCGTCAAGGTTTTCATCAAAGATAGCGTGAACGACCAACCGATCATTCGTCACTAACTCCTTTGCAGAATGAATCTGGATATACCACTCATTCTTGACCTTAGCCATATGACCAGAGCCCTCGAATCGAATGACATAACCCTCCGAATCTTCCTCTCCCCGAATATCACTAATAATGCTTTGAAGATTTCCAGAAACAATATTAGCATTTACTACAGGAATACCGAAGTCTTCTGCATAACTCTTCATGGGCAGATAGTCAAAATACTTGCCCGTGAAGTTGTTCCGAAGCCCCGTCAGAATAAGATTCGACTGACCATAATCAATCACGATCCGATCTTGAGGAGATACCCATTCAAAGATAGGAGTAAAGCCATCTGAAAGAACTTGAAGCATGAAAACTCCATATTCGTCAGAAAGCGAACACGTATCCAACCAAGACTGGGCACGAACCGCGGTATCTGAAAAGCCCATCTTCGTAGCTAACTTCAAACCACGAGAAGTGATAATCGGTCGCACCATTGATCCATCAAGCTTCTCCATGAACCAATGCTTTTGATTGATTATCTCTTGAAGGGTGGTAACGGACACTTCCTCGTTTTCGTTCACATTGAAAAACTTGTGATACGGGCGCGAGATAAGGTTGCCATAAGTGTCAAAAACAAGACCACGACACTCACGCCGAATTGCATTTATCTCTGAATCGGGCGTGAAAAAAGTATCAGGCTTATTCACGACATAGTTGACAATTTGAATGTCGCCACGATCAGCTACAATGAATTCGTCCGCGCCCTTGATAGCGGGCAGAACGTCATTGATATGATCTATAAGAGGAAATTCATACTTCATTATATTCCCCTAAAGGGTTTCGGCGTGAACGCCCTGCGAACCCAACTCAAACAACTCTACCATCGGGGCGTCAATCTGTCCATTCTCCTGAACCATAACGACACAGAAGCCAGCATATTCGATCATCGGCTGATACCCAAGTTCAACGAAATGGGCAATCGCTTCGATCATGGTTTTGAACTGAGTTTGCATTTTCATATCTCTCTCTGTCTCACTCACTATAATCATTATAGCTTATGGAGATTTTTTGTCAATCTAAAATGTGCATATGAAATTCGATTTTAGGATACATCTTCTCAATATCCGAAACGAGATTTAGAATGAACCCCATATCGCCTTTAATAACTTTCATTTTTCATTCCTCTCAAAAGTGCTTCCCATTCTTTTTCTCGATTATCCCAAGAATACAGAGAATCAGCATAAATCTTCTGCATTGCTAATGTAGGAGAGTCAAGATTTTTCTCTCGGATTTCTAACTGTTCATCAATAGCATCTTTGAGAACATTAGCGAATCGATTAGCATGGATATGAAGATCAGTAGTCCATGGATACATATAAGCGAAGCCAGCCGTTGTTTCTGGTAATGCGGCATAGGCAGGGCATACAATCTGACAACCAGCGCTCATAGCCTCAATAGCTGCAATGCAACTAGTCTCCTGCCAAATTGAAGGGTATGCAAAGATGTGAGACTTTGACAACGCTTCCCGAACTTTTGAATTTGACTTTGTACCATGATAAGTGATATGTGGATGGTCTTCACAAGCTTTGAACAAATCTTTATAAGGTTCGTCTCTCTGTTCCCATCCATAAATCTTGAAAGATGAAAACACGTCTAAATGAATTTTATCCCCATATAACTTTGAAAGTTCTTGATAAGCCGCTACAAGAATATTCAAGCCTCTATGTGGAGTAGTATGATAAATCAATCGAATAGGTCCTTCAACATCTTTTTCAAGTTTCTCGATGGGATTGATTGCATTCCGAAGAACAATAGCATTGTCATACGGCACTCCAAGAACTTTATTGTAGGTTGTAAATTGCCAATGAGATACAAACACTAATTTATCGAAACGGTCACGAAGATTTTCATTTTGAAGAAATCTTGCTTCCGGGTCTTCAGCTAAGTCATGCGCCCAGTAAATTTTGATTTTTGATGAATCTAAATCACGCACGCGGGAGGCTACGATTTGAAAATTTGACAGAAGGTCGGGGTCGATTCTTTTGGTCAACTCCGTCTGCATCATTTCAGTACCACCCATAGCGTTTTTGTTTAGTTCATTCTTTTCATAGTCACTATTGATAATCTTCAGTCCCATGGTACCTCTCGTAATTCCTGTGTTAGTAATTTATAAGGGCAACCTACTTTAAAGCAGTTTTGCCCTTCTTCAAGCATTTTCGCAATAGAACTTTCATTCACAAGCTTATTGCAACTTGAACAACTGCGATATGAAGTCGGTTGATACACTTCATCTATAAAATTATTTTCTTCATTCATAGTTGACTTTCCTTCCATCAACAGAGACGGACTTTACACTATCATATCTAAAAGAACGCCAAGCATTCTTATCAAGGTCCCAGACAGAAGCTACCTCAGGATTAGACTTTCGTTTTGACGTATCTTCGGAATATTCTACATTCATATATTCTGGGACTAGTGTGCAATTCATTTTTCTTAGAGTGCCATCAACCTTTTCGAAATTGACTTCAACGATACCATCGCGAAGAAAATTATTGAGTGCATTGATTTGAATCATGTCCATTTTTCTATCCTAAACTAGTTGTGTTATCTACATATTCTACCAAATCTTCATAACCACCAATGTGTTTATCGTCAATGAAGATTTGAGGAACCGTTTTCGCTTCTGGATACAACTCCAAAAGCCTAGTTTTGTGCTCCGGTCGAACTTCAAGCGGATACTTGATTATGACTCGCCCCTTGCCTATAGTTTCTTTCAAAAGTTCCATGGCTTTATCACACCATGGGCAATTAGCTTTTGTAAAAATTTCTATTTTTTGCATTAGGAAGCCTACTTCATCTTGTAGACATTATCTTTAGGATTGCCGAAAAGATCGTTAGCGCGAACGCGGATAAATCGCTTATTCGTCTCTTTAGTGTTTGGATTCGCTACGGTCACCCAAGGATTCTTGCCAGCTACATATGCTTCCATCATGTTTGCTGTAGTCGTTTCGGATGGTCGATCTCGCTTCGTCGCCTTGAGTAGCCCACGATTTACATTAGGGCGCTGCCCCTTTGAGGTGTAGTGTTTACCAGTACTCTTCTTACCTTTAGCCATTTTCTATAGTCCTTTCAATTTGTTCTCTTTGAATATCTCGGATGAAACTTTCGTAATACGCCACTTTACTTCTCAAAAAGTCTAAGGCATGAATATACACTCCTGAATCAATCATGTCAAGTGCTTTTTCATATTCAA
>CAZDKB010000133.1:0-5594 GCA_964505885.1 uncultured Flavobacterium sp. | reverse complement strand
TCTGCATGATATTGATCTAACCAGAAGATTGCATTTGAGATCAAGAAAGACTTGACTTCATTTCTTCCGTAATTAAAGATCAAACTTTTCCAATCTGGGTGATACCCTTTTCTTCTATCCGGATGCTCGTATAAGTGTGATCCATCGAAGAAACCTAAGCCATGATCATCCGAAGGGAAATGTGATGGAACCCAGTCTAATAAAACTCCAATTCCTTTTTCATGAAACTTATCTACTAAATATTTGAACTCGTATGGGTAACCAAAACGAGAAGTTGGTGCAAAATAACCTGTTAATTGATATCCCCAAGAAGGATCATATGGATATTCCATGATTGGCATGAACTCTACATGCGTAAAATTCATTTCTGCAACATAATCAACTAGGTCGTCTGCCATTTCTCTATAGCTTAAGAAACGGTTTTCTTCTATATTCTGTTTCCATGACCCTAAGTGAACCTCATAGACAGAAAAAGGTGCATCTAGTGCATTCTTCTTTTTTCTATTCTTCATCCATTTAGCATCTTCCCACTGGTAATCGTCTTGCCAAACAACAGAAGCCGTTTTTGGCGGATGCTCGCACCTTCTCGCAAAAGGATCGGCCTTCTCAACTATGATGTCATTGTGAGTACTTTGAATCTTGTACTTGTATAAATTACCTTTACCAACTCCTGGAATAAAACCTTCCCAGATTCCACTTCCGTCCCAACGAACATTTAATTGGTGTTCTCCTTCGATCCAGAAGTTGAAATCTCCAACTACAGAGACGTTTTTGGCACTTGGTGCCCATACCGCAAAATAGGTTCCTTCAACTCCGTTAACTTCAATAATATGAGAACCGAATTTTTCATACAAACGATAATGTTTACCTCCTTTGAAAAGATCAATGTCAAAGTCTGTAAATAAGCTGTGTACTTGTGTATAAGCCATAAGTTAGTTGTTCAAAATATTTGCAATTCCTTTAAGGGGAATAATGGTCCATCTTGGTCTCGAGTTCAATTCGTAACCCAATTCGTAGATGGCTTTTTCTAATAAATGATATTTTAATATAAAGATTCGCTCTTGGTTGTAACCCAGACTCAGATTTTCATTCTGAATGGTTACAATATAGGTTTCCATGAAAATGGCAATAAAATAGCGATACAGTAATTCACCAAATTCATAGAGTTCATCCTGAGTGCGATCGTAATCTTGAGCATGACTAAAGATGGTGCTGTAAATGGCATAATGGAACGATCTAAAGATTCCCGCCACATCCTTTAATGGTGGTTGTTTTACCTTTCTATCTCGAATTGTGCTTTCTGGTTCTCCTTCAAAATCTAGAATACAGAAATCGTCATCCTGAACTAAAACTTGCCCTAAATGATAATCCCCGTGAATTCTAATTCTCTCTCCCTTTAATTTGGTCCAATCAAAATTGACCAGTCGTTTTCTGATTTCATTTTTCTGATCTAAAAATTCTTTAGCGAGATCTAAAGCCTGCCCATCCAATTTGTGGAGGTTGTTTTCCGTCATGTTCAATCTATTCTGAAACATGTAAGTGAGTCTGTTCTTTAGCCAAACAGTATAGTCTCCATTGAATTGAGTAGGTGTAAATGCGGTTTCTTCATATTCAGAACCTAATGCAGCGTGCATTTCTCCTGTTCTTTGAGCCAACAGTTTTACTTTTAGTAAAATGTTCAGTCCGGCCCAATCAATGATTTCAGCAGGAATATCTTTGATCTTGAGTCTACCGAATAAATCTACCTCGGGAAGATTTTTCTTTTGAATATTCTTCTGCTCAAGAGTATCAAAAATCTTATGAATCTCCTTCAAGAAATAATCCCAAGCATCTCCTTGATTTGGAACTAGCTTTTGCATCAAACCAATCGTGATGTAGGTTTGATCAGAATCAATAATATTGATACTTCCCATATATGGAGGTGTATTCTTAAAGTCTTTTTTATCCGATAAAAAACGACTCATTTCATAATCTGGATTCTTGTCGGAGTAAATTCTTCTGAAGAATTTTAGAATATAAGTATCGTTATAAATGATCGAGGTATTGCTTTGTTCGACTCCCATGAATCTTGAGGACTCATAAGGGATCGGCAAGTAATTTTCAGATTTGTGATACTGAACTTTGGTTTTATCGACAGGAAGAGCGGTTGAAATTCTTTCATATACCAACTTCCTAAAAGCTTCGAGATACATTGCATCAATGATAAAACCGTTTTGATCTTTTAGTTTGATCGGCAGTATTCGATTCTCTTTGGCAAAACTTTCATCAGAAACAAACGCGATAGGTAAGAAGTAGTGATGATAAAAAGCCTCAGCAAAATTCACTTCCAATATAAGTCCAAAATAGACTTCACCATGCTGTTGCATTCTAAAGTGCTCGCGTAGTTCGATATACTTTAACTTGCTAGATTTTCCTCCGTACCAGCGTTGTTTTTGAATATAATCTTCCAAAACATCAGCCAAGAAAACTTTAACGAAATCTTCGTTCTCAATGATATCTTCCCAGTTGCTTTTACAAGAGAAAATAGAAGCTTCTTTATTTGTGGCTGATTGCTTTGACATGGTTTACTTTTTTATCTTAAAGATGTGAAAAGGTAGTGTTGGATGTAGCTCAACATAGTTCCACTCATCATACCAATTATAACTGTTACCTGTCACAAGATCATGAACCTCTAATTTATGTCCATGGTGAATTCCAAGGTCATGCAAAGGAACTTGAATATGCCCCGTTTGCATATAGTATTGATCTAGACTGATAATGATCAAGGTCTCATCAGTACGATCGTCATTCCATTTATAGAACGCCAATAGGTTTTCATTCTCTACATGACAGAACTGAATATTATTAGTCTGTTGCAAAGACTCGTGCTGATTACGAATATTATTGATCTTACCGATCAAGGTTGTCAGTTTGTTCTCTTTGAACCAATCATAATGACAAACCTGGAATTTCTCGGACATATGGTATTCCTCTTTTCCTGGAATGGCATCATCTATTTGTTGTTCAAACACGGGTCCGTAGATTCCAATGTTAGAACTCAAAGTAGCCGCTAATGCATATCTCTGTAGATATTTAGATTCGTTGGCTCCTTGTAAATGATAAGGATTGATATCTGGAGTGTTCGGCCAGAAGTTTGGTCTCATATATTCTTTCTGATCTGTTTGAGTAAGATCATTCATATATTCGATCAACTCGTGTTTCGAGTTTCTCCAAGTGAAATAAGTATACGATTGTGTATAACCTTCCTTAGCTAATCTTCCCATCACTTTAGGTTTTGTAAAAGCCTCTGCCAAGAATAAAACATTTGGGTGTTTCTTCTTTACTTCTGCAATTGCATAGTGCCAGAAATGATAGGGTTTGGTATGTGGGTTATCGACACGGAAAACTTGAATGTCGCATTCTTCGATCCAATATAATAGGATTGATAAACACTCTTTCCAGAGGTTTTTCCAATCTTTCCCTTCCCAATAAATTGGAAGGATATCTTGATATTTTTTAGGAGGGTTTTCAGCGTACTGTACCGTTCCATCTGGTCTCCATTTGAACCAACTTGGATGTTCTTTTACCCAGGGATGATCCGGTGCGGCCTGTAAGGCATAATCCATGGCAACTTCAATTCCCATTGCCTTTGCAGCTTGCACCAATTCTTTGAAATCTTCTACTGTTCCAAGTTCTGGATGAATGTCCTTATGACCTCCGTATTGAGAACCGATTCCCCATGCAGATCCGGCGTCTCCCTCTTTAGCATCTGTTGTATTGTTCTTTCCTTTTCTATTGACTTCTCCAATTGGATGAACAGGAGGGAAGTATAAAGTATCAAACCCCATCTTCTGGATTCTTGGTAGGAGTCTATGGCAGTCTTTAAAGGTTCCGTGCTTTCCTTCTTCTTCTGAAGAAGATCTAGGGAAGAACTCATACCAAGTACTAAAACGAGCTTTTTTACGATCTACATATACTTGAAATTCTTGAGTCTCATCCGCTTGGAACTTCTGAGGGTATTTTGTAAAAATATCTGCCAGTTGATCGCTTTGAGCCTCTTTGATAGCTTCATCATATTTCTCTTCATCTTGAAAGATATCGATAACATGATTCAAGTATACTTTTTCAGATTTAGATGCCTGATCAAGAATTTGTTTTACATACTCAGCACCTTCTAAAAGTTCTGATTTTACATGTTGATTGTCATCAATCTTTCTACCGATACCGTATTGCCAATCCAAAGCATGATCTACCCAGGCAATCACCTTATAGCTATAAAATCCTTGTTTGGATACTTGGAAAGTCGCTCCCCATTCATCGTTGTTTACAAAGTGCATTCTCACTTCCTTCCAACTTCTCTCTTTCTCATGCTTGTAAAGAAGACTTGCTTGGATTTTATCGTGCCCATCTACCAACACATCAGCGGTAACATTTACGAGTTCGTCTAGAACACGTTTGATAAACACATTTCCTTGATTGATTTGAGGACTAACGTTCTCTACTACAACACGTTTTTGATTGTACATGTATTAAGTTCATTTTAGTTTTCGGTGCTAAAAATAGTAATTAAAACACCTCGAAAACAAACTTCAAAAGAGAATTTCTTAATACACCGTTTTCGTAAATTCAATACAACGATTTCGTGTTTATAAAGTTTTTAAGAGGAAAATCAAAAGAAGCTAAACTCCTCTTTGTTTGTTGATTTCGTCTTGTAGTTGACGTCTCAATTTCTGTTCTCTTTCTAGAGATTTTTTCTTGTGAATAGCAAATTCATCTTCGAGTTCTGCAAGATTGGATTTTGCTGTCGTGGTTACTACGTTAGAGTTTCTAAATTTATAAATGAAGTAGAGTAGTAGGATTAATATAATTCCGATGATAGACCATACCATAGTATTATAGGTAGATTTCAAGAATTCGATTCCTAAAAAATTAATGCTGTTGGTTCTAGCAAGAGTTTGTCGGAAATCCTTTTCAAAAATAGTAGCTATTTCCTTAATGTCTGAGATACTGTCCTTTTGAGACTGAATGAGCTGATCTTTCCTTTTAATTTCTGATTTAAGATCATTCAAAGAGTCTGAGACCTCTTTTTTAAGATCCTGAAAACGTGTTTTACCCACAACTTTATATTCCTGATAGGAGCTTGAAGTTCTATAGATCTTATCAAACTTTTCAGGAATGGTTAAGGTATCTTTTTTTTGCTGAGCATTCAGAGATACGGTTAGAATGCAAAGGCTAAGAAATGTGAGGACAGTTTTCATGGCATTACTCTTTAAGTCCGAAATTTAATAAAAAAACCCAAGCGAGGCTTGGGTTTTTTAGTATAAGCAAGAATTATTAATTTATTTAACTTTATCTACGATTGCCTTGAAAGCTTGTGGGTTGTTCATCGCTAGATCGGCTAAAACTTTTCTGTTTAATTCGATATTGTTAGCTTTTACTTTTCCCATAAACTGCGAGTAAGACATTCCGTGCTGACGGGCTCCTGCGTTAATACGCTGAATCCATAATGAACGGAAGTTTCTCTTGTTGTTTTTACGGTCTCTGTATGCATAAAGCATCGCTTTTTCAACCGCATTTTTTGCTACTGTGTAAACGTTTTTTCTACGTCCAAAGTA
>CAZDKB010000132.1:0-5641 GCA_964505885.1 uncultured Flavobacterium sp. | reverse complement strand
AATCAAAGTCTTTAGATGAGATTGTTTCTCTTGCAAAAGAAAAAGAAACCATGCTTGCCTCTATTCCAGCAATCATGCCGGTTAGTAAGAACGAATCCTACGTTTCTTCTGGATTTAAGAATAGAATGCACCCTATCTTGAAAATTATGAAGATGCATAAAGGGATGGATTTTACAGCTCCAACAGGAACTCCAATTTATGCTACTGGAGATGGTCGAGTTTCCCTAGCACAAAGAAGTGCTACTTTTGGTAAAGTAGTATATATAGACCACGGGTTTGGTTATAGAACAGTATATGCTCATATGAGTCGTTTTGCTACCCGAAGAGGTAAAAAAGTAAAGCGTGGTGACATCATCGGATATGTTGGGAATACCGGTCGATCTGTAGCACCGCACCTTCACTATGAGGTTCATAAAAATGGGATAGCAATTAACCCAATTAACTTCTATTACGGAGATTTGACTCCCGAAGAATTCTTGGCTCTACAAATAGCTTCTGAAAAAGCTGGACAATCCTACGATTAAGCCATGCATATAGACTTACCTGAAAAGCGTTATTATAAAATTGGAGAGGTGGCTAAAGCTTTCTCTGTGAATGCTTCTTTAATTCGTTTTTGGGAAAAAGAGTTCGAAATTATCAAACCTAAAAAGAATGCAAAAGGCAATCGTATGTTTACCCCAGAAGACATTGCCAACTTCAAATTGATTTACAATCTTGTCAAAGAAAGAGGATTTACTCTAGAAGGAGCAAAGCAGAAATTAAAGGAAAATCCTGAAGGCACAGTCAATAATCATGAAATTATTAGTAGATTAGAAGCAGTGAAAGCTGAATTAATCAAGATTAAGAACCAACTATAAATTTTTTTAGAATGCCAGAGAAGTATGTAGATGTAGATACACTCAAATACATGCTTTATGATGTGCACAATCTAGAAGGAATACTCCCAAGAGAACGATTTCAAGATCACGATAAAGAATCCTTGGATTTGTTTTTAGATAGCGTTAAGGAGTTTGCCGATAGAGAAATGTTTCCTTATTTACAGGAAATGGATGAGAATCCAGCATATCATAAAGATGGAAAAGTATTTGTTCACAAGCAAGTAAAAACGATGATGTATAAAGGGGGAGAATTAGGTTTAATCTCTGCACCTTTTGATTATGATGATGGAGGTTTGCAAATTCCATTGATGACTCAAACAGCAGCATTTTATATGTTAGATGCTGCAAATAATCACCTTCCAGGATATGCAGCTTTGACTCAAGGAGCGGCAGAATTAATTATTCATTTTGGGAATCAAGATTTAAAAGATACCTATACACCTAATATGCTAGCAGGCTTATGGGGAGGAACTATGTGTTTAACAGAACCTCAAGCCGGAAGTTCATTGTCTGATATTGTTACAAAAGCAGAGCCTACTAACGAAGGTTTTTATAACATATCAGGACAAAAAATATTTATTTCTGGGGGCGATAATGACTTTACAGAGAATGTAGTGCACTTAGTTTTAGCCAGAATTGAAGGTGCTCCAAAAGGAACAAAAGGGATTTCACTTTTTGTGGTTCCAAAAAACAGACCTAAGGACGATGGATCTCTTGAATGGAATGATGTCACTACTGTTGCCGATTTTCAAAAGTTAGGGCAGAGAGGGTACTGTACCACCCATTTAGGATTCGGAGATAAAGAAGATTGTAGAGGGTGGTTAGTAGGTGAGCCTAATAAAGGACTTCATTATATGTTTTTAATGATGAATGCTGCAAGAATTGCAGTTGGACGTGGAGCGTCTGCAATTGCTAGTGCTGCTTATTACGCTTCTTTAGAGTATGCTAATGAACGTTCGCAAGGAAGAAAGTTGTCAAGTGATGGAAAGAAGAATCCAGATGAAGAGCAAACACTCATTATCAACCACCCTGATGTTCGTAGAATGTTATTGAAACAAAAGTCTATTGTAGAAGGCACTATGAGTTTGGTCTTGTTAGCTGCTAAGTACTACGACTTAATTGAAACAGCAGAATCTGCAGAAGAGAAAGAAAAGTATCATTTATTGCTAGAAATGATCATTCCAATAGTAAAGACCTATCCTTCTGAGGCGGGTCTGGAATCTGTGAACAATGGAGTTCAGACTCTAGGAGGTTACGGTTTCTGCTCAGATTATATATTACAACAATACCTTCGAGATATCAGAATCTTCTCAATTTATGAAGGTACTACAGGTATCCAGTCTCAAGATTTATTAGGTAGAAAGGTTCCTATGAGTAATGGAAAAGCACTAGAGCTTTTATCTGGAGAAATCATGAATACAATTCAGTTGGCTTCTCAAACCAAAGGCCTAGAAAAATATGCTCAAGTCCTTGGAGGGAAATTAAAACTTACTCAACAAGTTTTGGGTCACTTAATGCCTCATGCTCTGAAAGGAGATTACGAAAGATACTTAGCCGACGCCTCTATTTTTATGGAGTTTTTAAGTCTTGTCTTAATGGCTTGGACTTGGTTAGATTTGGGAGTTCACGCCAAAAGAGGAGGGGGTTATTCAGATGATTTTTATGAAAGTAAACTTCATACGATGAGATATTTCTATACATACGAATTACCTAAAACTACGGGATTATCAGAAATTTTATTGAATGAAGAATCAATAACCATCAAAAAAGAAAACGAACCAATTGTATAGTATGGATCAATTTGACTTAAAAGGCAAGGTAGCTATTGTAACAGGATCAAGTAAAGGGATTGGGAAGGCAATTGCAAAAGGATTGGCACAGAAAGGAGCTCAAGTAATCATAAGCAGTCGAAGTCAGGAAGCTTGTGATGAAGTAGTTCATGAGTTTGCCAATGAAAGTCTGGAAGCTATTGCTATTGCTTGCCATATTGCAAAAGAAGATCAAAGAAAGACACTGGTTGAAAAAACCATAGAAGCATTTGGTAGAATAGATATTTTAGTGAACAATGCAGCTATAAATCCAGTATTTGGACCCATAGAAGAAGTAGACCCTTCCATTTTTGACAAAATAATAGATGTGAATGTAAAGGCTCCTTGGTCACTATCTAATTTGGTATTACCTCATATGCAAGAAAGTAAAAGAGGTAGTATTATTAATATTGCTTCAGTAGAAGCACTTACTCCAGGTTTTGGTTTGGGGTTGTACAGTACAAGCAAAGCAGCTTTGCTCATGCTCACTAAAAACCAAGCGAAAGAATGGGGTCAGTATGGGATTAATGCCAACGCAATTTGTCCTGGACTCATTCAAACGAAATTCAGCGCAGCCTTATGGACCAATGATAAGTTGCTGAACAAACTTGAAAAATCTATTCCTGCAGGAAGAATGGGTCAACCAGAAGAGATGGTTGGTTTAGCTTGCTTATTGGCATCAGATGCGGGAAGTTATATGACTGGTGGAGTTTACACAGCAGACGGTGGTTATATGATTGCAGGATAGATGACTGAGAAAGATGACATAACGCCCATCATTCAATACCATCAGGGTATTGGAGGATTTAACTACGATATAGTCGTTGATTGGGCCATTAGTCTTATCGAAAAAGGAATCGAAACGGATAATGTCTTTATGTTAGCTTCTTTTCAGAAACCTGTGTATTCTCATGAGATTAGACCTTATCTGACGTATGTTTTAGAAGACCTAGGGTTAGACGAAGCAATTAATGAGAAAACCCTGCATGGATATATCCACTACTATGTCAAAAAAATATTGAGAGGTGAAAATATAAGAGACAATCTAAAATTCTTGAAAGAACTTTACATTGATGAAGAGTTTCATCCCATTGACAAAATATATTTAGATAATGGCTTATTTGTTTTTTATAATCTTTATTGGGCCTGGCTTGATGTAGAAAACGGATACTACCCCTATGATTATGAAGGAGCAACAAAAGATAACATTGAAGACCTAGTGCGCAAAGAATCTGTTAATTGGGTCAATGAATATATTCATGGGATTAAGGATGTTATTGTGGAAGAGAAGCCTACCAATATTTCAATTGTAAAAGAAAAAAGAAAGTCATCTTTATCCGAAAAATTAAAAAAATGGTTCGCCAAATAGAATTATGAACTTCGAGTACTCGCAAAAATCATTAGAATACCAAACAAAACTTCAATCGTTTATAGATGAACATATAGTTCCTTTGGAAGACGAGTTTATGGCTTTTCAACAGAAACCAGAAAACCTATGGATTCGATGGTCAAAGATTGAAAAACTCAAACAGAAAGCTAAAGAAGCGGGTTTATGGAATCTCTTTTTGCCAAAGGAGTATGGTGATTTAAGTCCCGGTTTAACCAATTTAGAATATGCTCCCTTAGCTGAAATCATGGGTAAGAAAATCTGGATTTCGGAGATTTTTAACTGCTCCGCCCCAGATACTGGGAATATGGAGGTGTTGGCTAAGTATGGAAGCGATGCCCAAAAGGAAAAATGGCTAAAACCTTTGATGAATGGTGATATTCGTTCTGCATTTCTGATGACTGAACCTGAGGTTGCTTCTTCAGATGCTACCAACATTGAGACTTCCATAGTTTTAGAAGGTGATGAGTATGTTATCAACGGTCGTAAATGGTGGTCTAGTGGCGGTATGGATTCACATTGCAAGTTTGCTATTGTTATGGGGAAAACTAACCCTGAAGCTCATCGACATCAGCAACAAAGTATGATTATTGTCCCTATGAATGCAGAAGGATTAGAAGTGATTCGACCTTTATCTGTCCTTGGTTTTTACGACTCTCCTGAAGGTCATGCAGAGATTCAATTAAACAATGTCCGTGTACCCAAAGATAATTTGATTCTTGGCGAAGGAAGAGGTTTCGAGATTGCACAAGGGCGATTAGGACCTGGACGAATTCATCATTGCATGAGATTGATAGGAATGGCTCAGTATGCATTAGAATTGATGTCTCAAAGAACGCTTGAAAGAGAAACTTTTGGAAAAAAATTCAAAGATTACAGTAGTATGCGTCTAGCAATTGCACAATCACAATGCGATATTCAACAAGCCAGATTACTTACTTTGTCTGCAGCAGATAAAATGGATAGATTGGGAAATAAAGAGGCCAAAGATCTTATTGGTATGATTAAAATAGTAGCTCCTAAAATGGCTCAAACTGTTATTGACAGAGCAATTCAAATTCTCGGAGGAAAAGGAGTAGGGCCCGATACGTATTTAGCTCATTATTTTGCTATTGCTAGAATGTTGCGTTTGGCAGATGGTCCTGATGAGGTTCATATGTATCAACTTGGTAAAAGTTTGATTTACAAATATGGAAAGCTATGAGCAACATGTCTAACCAACAAGTTCGAAAAGGAGAAGAATTGCCGGAAAGTTCATTAAAACAATTCTTAGCAGATAATCAACTTATTTCATCTACTTCTCATGAGCTTTTTGTCAAACAATTTACCCATGGGTACTCGAATCTGACCTATTTACTGTCTATCGAAGACAAAGAGTTTGTGTTGAGAAAACCTCCTGTTGGGGCGATTAAGAGAGGTCATGATATGAGTAGAGAATTTAAAGTACAAAGCGGCTTGGATTCGAACTTCTCAAAAGTGCCTAAAATGTATGCATATTCCAATGATGATTCAATATTGGTCAGTGAATTTTTCTTGATGGAAAATGTAGAGGGGATCATTTTGAATTT
>CAZDKB010000131.1:0-5676 GCA_964505885.1 uncultured Flavobacterium sp. | reverse complement strand
GAATAAAGAGAAAAAAAATCCCGACGAAATAGCGGACTTACATATTAAGATCATGAATGATCTGGCCTATGCTCAATCCTTCTATCCAAAGAGTAAGGTTGTCTCTTATTTGAATAAACTTGCAAAGGTCAGTTATTCAAAAGTTTACCATACAAAAAGAATTGATAAGAACCCTCTTCTCTACTTCTTTTTTGAGCAAGTTCCTTTACTCTGCTACCAATATAGAAGGTACATAAACTTGGCATTTATTGTCTTTTTCGTATTCTTCTTTGTAGGACTACTATCAACATTTAATGATGATACATTTGCAAGAAAGATTCTTGGAAACGATTATATCGATACCACTCTGGAGAATATAGAAAGTGGAGACACATTAGCCATCTATAAAAGCGGTAGCAATTGGGGAAGCTTTATAGGAATCTTCAGTAATAATTTATGGGTAGGACTTCGAATGTTTTTATCTGGTCTTTTGATCGGTTTAGGAACAGGTCTTTACATCGTATATAATTCGGTGATGGTTGCTGTGTTCCAAGCCTTTTTCTTCCAACAGAACACCTTATTGGATAGTGTCAAAGGAATCTGGATACATGGAACTTATGAGATTTTTGCTATGGTTATAGAATCTGCCGCTGGATATATCATTGGAGCAAGCATTCTATTCCCAGGCACTTTAAAAAGACTTGAGTCTTTCAAGGTAGGGTTAAGACATGCTTTCTTTATTTTCTTAAGTACCATTCCGTTTACATTCGTTGCAGGTTTTTTAGAGGGTTATGTTACTAGATATTACAATACAATGCCCACTATAGCATGCTTTGCAATCATTTTCTTTTGCTTAGGAACCATTTCTTATTATTATTTGATCCTGCCATATAGGGTCGCAAAAAGACTGTCGATTCCAAAATGAGAAAATTATTGATCTTATTTATTTTCATTGGAGGAATCTCTGTTTCTGCTCAAACTAGTGTGCGAGTAGAAGATTATCAGGAAACTCTATTCAATAACTCAGAATCTGCTGAAGATTACAGGAATCAAGACTATATCAAGGATAACAATTATAGTACAGAACGTAATTTTAATTCTGATCTAAACACAAAATATTCGGGCAACGATTTCAACTATACCGAAGATACCCAGCGAGTAGAAACTAGAGAAAATCAACCTGATACGAATTCAAATGTTGGAGGTGGATTTACCTTATTTGGTGCCTCTCTCCCATTTGTCATTTTAATCGTTCTTGCTGTGATTGTCATTCTTGCAATCGTACAAAAATCGGATTTTGCAAACTTCCGTTTCAAGAATTACAAAACTTCAGATGCGGAAATTCTAGAAAGTGAGGAAGAAGAATCCATTGATGAAGGAGATTTTGAACGATTATTGAAACGAGCTACCAACAATGGTAATTTTAGATTGGCTACTAGATATTATTATCTCTGGCTTTTACAGCAACTGTCTAGAAAGAACTATATCGTATACCATAAAGACAAAACAAACACTGAATATCAGTTTGAACTAAAGGATAAAGATGTGAGGTCTAACTTCTCCTATTTATCCTATGTATACAGTTACATTTGGTATGGAGAATTTCCCATAGATCAAGTCAAATTTACTTCGATTGAAGAGAAGTACAAATCCTTTATGAAACAAATAAAATGAGAGGAAGAAAGCATTATGTTTCCCTACTTGTTTTACTGATTTTAGTAGGATGCGCAAAGAGGACCAATTGGTTCGAGAACTTTAAGGAAAAGTCTAAAGATCCTTTTGGTTTGTATATCTTATTTAATGAATCTCAAGATCTATTTGACAATCAAAAGATTACGCTCCTAAATGAGAATATTTACGATTATTTAAACAACAACTATATTGAAGTCGATTATAATTTCAATTATATCTGCATCAAAAGAAATGCAAACAAAATCTCGACGGTTGCTGTTGATGAGTTATTGTATTATATCTCTGAAGGAAGCACAGCCTTCTTTAGCTTGAACTATTTCAATAATGGATTAAAGAACTCTCTCGGAATTGAAACCACAAATCTAGAATTAGAAGGAAACCTATTCGACACTTACAATCCGGCAGTGCTTAAAGGGCATTCGGGTGAACTCAGCTTTGTAAATGATAACTTTAAAGGAAAGTCCTACAAATATGATAGAAATTTAAGGAGGAACTACTTTTCTTCTTTTGATGAAAAGAACACTGTTGTTCTAGGAACTCAGAAGATCAACGGGAAAGATGAACCGGTATTCTTAAAGGTTTACTATGGAAAAGGAATCATTTACCTTCATAGCCAACCAAGTGTATTTGCTAATTATAATATGCTTTCGGATAACCATGAATATGCTGAAAAGGCTTTCTCTTATTTACCTAATAATGAAACGTTTTGGGACCCGTTAATTCGTAGGAGTAAACTAGATTCATCCCGAACAGATGAAGACGACGATGAAAACTCAGAATCTGTATTCGCTTTCTTTTGGAGGCATAAGTCTTTAAAGTGGTCTCTATATTTAGCTTTTATCGGTCTACTGACATTTATGCTTTTTAATGCTCGAAGAAAGCAAAGAGCCATTCCTGTGATTGATCCTCCTACAAACTCAACGATAGAATTTACGCATACCATCGCCAATTTATATTTATTAAATAATGATCATAAAGACATTGTAAACAAAAAGGTCCAGTTTTTCTTAGAAAAGGTTCGATCCATGTATTACTTGGATACGAGTAATCTTAATTCGGATTTTATCGAAAGATTAGCCTTGAAATCTGGAAACGATCTTGAAACCACACAAAAACTCATCAATTTTATCTTAGAATTGGATAGGAAATCAGTTTGTACGACTGATGAATTGATGACCTTACATAAAATGATTGATAATTTTTTGAAACGATAATACCATGGAAGAACAAAAAGACAACCTTTCAAACAACAATCCATCGGAAGAGAAAGAAGTAACTTCGACTAATTCTAAACCCATTGAAGAAACAAAAGCTACTGAAGAAACTCCTAAGGAAGAAACTTCTGAAAAAACAGAAGTGGAATTCAAAAACAGAATAGATCTTTCTGAGCTGCAAGAAAGCGTATATAAAATTCGTCAGGAGCTGCAAAAAGTCATTGTGGGTCAAAGAGAAATGGTAGATCTACTCTTGGTTGCTATGCTCGCAAACGGACATGCCTTAATCGAGGGAGTTCCGGGTGTAGCGAAGACAATTACAGCGAAATTATTATCTAGATCGATCTCGGTTGGTTTTAGCAGAATACAATTTACACCAGATCTGATGCCTTCCGATATTTTAGGAACTTCTGTGTTTAATGCCAAAACATCTGATTTCGAATTCAAAAAAGGTCCTATCTTTTCTAATATGATCTTAATTGATGAGATCAATAGAGCTCCGGCAAAGACACAGGCCGCATTGTTCGAAGTAATGGAAGAAAAACAAATTACAATTGATGGGCATACTTATAGTCTTGACGAGCCATTCTTGGTTTTAGCAACTCAAAACCCAATTGAACAGGAAGGAACTTACAGACTTCCCGAAGCTCAATTAGATCGTTTTTTGTTCAAGATTGATGTTCAATATCCAAGTGCAGAAGAAGAATTAGAGATCATTACTAGAGAGCAAAAGTTAGAGAATACTGAGAAACTTGAAGCAGTAAAAAAAGTTATTAATGGTACCGCTATCAATGAGTATCGAAGCTTGGTAAACCAAGTACAAATAGAAGCTAACTTGCTAAAATATATAGCCGATATCGTAGTTAGTACAAGAACTCATTCATTCTTGTTCCTAGGAGCATCTCCACGTGCAAGTATTTCAATACTAAATGCTTCTAAGGCCTTTGCAGCTATTGCTGGAAGAGACTTTGTGACTCCAGAGGATATTAAAAGAGCAACAATTCCTGTATTGAAACATAGAGTAATCGTTACTCCTGAAAGAGAAATGGAAGGGCTAACAAGTTCTCAAATCATTGAGCAGATCATAGAATCTGTAGAAATTCCTAGATAATTCTCATGAAGAAGCTCTACGACTCACTATTTTTAAACAACCGATTATTCTTTCTGCTAGGAGCAAATACTGCCGTATTTGTAATAGGTTTCTTTGTTCCTTTTTTCTATGATGTGGCAAGAGCGTTTTTGTTAGTGATCGTAACTTTGACAATTATTGATGTCATCACTTTATATGGTACAAAAAATGCGATCAAATTGATTCGTATATTGCCAGAGCGTCTTTCCAATGGAGATGATAACCGAGTTCAAATTCATATCGAAAGCAAATACAGTTTTCCTGTACATGTCAATATCATAGAGGAGCTTCCTTATCAATTTCAAAAAAGAGATTTCGCATTTCAAGTAATTTTAAAACCAAGCTCAAAACAGGATAAGATACAATACAAATTGACCCCAAGGAAAAGAGGAGTCTATTCTTTCGGTCATGTGAATCTGTACGCTAACACACCTTTAAAATTAGCAACCAGAAAATATATTTTGGGACAAGAAAAAGAATTAAAATGTTTCCCTTCCTTCCTGAAACTAAATCGATTTGCTGTGAATTCGTTTACCGATTCCAACGCATATGGAACTAAGAAAGTAAGAAGGATTGGTCATTCTCTTGAGTTTGAGCAAATCAAAGAATATGTGGCTGGTGATGATATTAGAACCTTGAATTGGAAGGCAACTGCGAAAAGAAATCAATTGATGGTCAATCAATATATGGATGAAAGAGCTCAGCCAATTTATTCAATCATCGATAAAGGAAGAACAATGCAAATGCATTTTGATGGTATATCCTTATTAGATTATGCCATTAATGCAACGTTGGCTATCAGCAATGCTGCCCTAAGAAAGCAAGACAAAGCCGGAATGCTCACCTTCTCTGCTAAGGTGGAAGACCTGATCGTTGCCGAACAAAGAAATTCACAAATGCGATTGATCTCTGAAGCTTTGTATAACGTAAGTACCAATTTCAAAGAATCGGATTTTAGCCATTTATACAATGTTGTGAAAAGTAAAATCACTCATAGAAGTCTCCTAATTCTCTATACAAACTTTGATACAATAGACGGATTGAATAGACAACTACCCTATTTGAGAGCTATTGCCAAAAATCATTTACTTTTGGTGGTTTTCTTCCAAAATACCGAACTAAATGAGCTATTAGAACAAAGTCCTAAGAACATTCAAGAAGTATATGACACGGTGATCGCCGAGAAATTCATGTACGAGAAAAAACAGATTGTAAGCGAGTTAAGAAAATATGGGATTCAATCTGTATTAACCAAACCCAAGGATCTTACAGATAACACTATCAATAAGTACTTAGAATTAAAATCAAGAGGTCTCGTTTAGAATTAAGATCTATTCTGAACCAATAGTATCAATAATATCTGGGGTTGATGGATTTTCTTGTTCTTCTATATCAAAGAAAATAAAGGCACGCGAGACATATACTACAATCTCAAAGAAGAAAGTTGCCATATATCCAATAATATTTAAAATGATATAAATAGGATCAATAATTAATTCATCCATATTCATAGTTGCCTGAGCGAACATATCAAACTGAGCCCCCGTTGCGTATAGGGTAATTGGAAAATTAATGGCAGCACCACTCACAGCCAATATCAACCAAATAACGAAGATCGACCCAAATGTATTCCAATAATAATCTTTGGTAAATGAGAATGAA
>CAZDKB010000130.1:0-5730 GCA_964505885.1 uncultured Flavobacterium sp. | reverse complement strand
TTTTCCAAATGGCATAAGCCAAAGGAAGATTATAAACTTCAACTTATCTCCGAATATTATGACTATACTATGGAGAAAGCTAGAGAAGTGGTCGATCTTTTTTCAGATGAAGATATTGTAGAAATCGAGACTCGAATGGTCAAAGGCGGTCTCAATAAAAAGAAAAAGGATATTCAAAAATGATTGATGAAAATGAAATTATGAAAAAAATGGTTTGGGTACATCTAAAGAATCCAGACGATTTTCTGAAGATTCGTGAAACACTAACCCGAATTGGTGTAGCTTCAAAGAAAGATAAGAAACTTTATCAGTCCTGTCATATTCTTCATAAGAAGGGGCAATATGCGATTGTTCACTTCAAAGAACTTTTTGCTCTCGATGGTAAACCTTCAGATTTTTATGAGAATGAGCAAGATATCGCCAGACGCAATACAATCGCAAATCTATTAGAACAGTGGGACCTTCTAACGATTGTAGATAGCTCTCAGACAGAAACTCCTATATCAAATATGAATCAAATCAAAATTATTCCATTCAAGGAAAAGAATGAATGGGAGCTGGTCCCAAAATACAATATAGGTTCTGCAAAAATCGCTTGACAAAAAACTCCTATATGCTAATGTGTCTATAGCGAGTTGTGAAAAAGGCGAAAGACATGGCACGAAAAAAGAATCGCACGGCTGTAAAATATGATATGGGTCCGGAACCGTCAAAGATTGAAACGGTTTCGGATCTTCTTCGCGCATATCAGTGGTATAACTACGAATACACTGTAAAGCAAGGGCGAAAGTTCGTTACAGATTATGTAAAAACTTCTGGAACTCCTGGTGCGAAACATGAAGCTTCTAGACTCAATTCACTAAAAGATTCGGATTTCACAACCACCATTTGCTGGCAAGCGCGAATGGCGAAGAACGGCATTTTGCCAGAATCTTCTCTAGAGAACTTCAAGGATTCTCTCGTTGAGCTACTAAATCGCGCTAGGCTTTCAAAGGTCAAGCCGAAGAAGGTTGTGAGTGTCAATAAGCCTACCGTTCAGGATAGGATTCGGGAACAGGTATCTTCTTGGATTGCGGATATCGAAGATGAGATTGATGCTCTAGGCACAACTGTAAAGACTACTTTCAATTCTTATGAATTTCTTCAAACGGTGGATGCGAAGCCTGTCCATGTAAACTATATGCTAGAATATTATCGCCCACAACGCGATGAAGTCGTGGAAGCACTGGCAGGTAAAGATGCACAATTGAATGAAGCTTACCGTTATCTTTCTAAGGCTGCATTGAAACGACTTGCTAATTTCTTTGAAACTTTGATTGCAGACATGGAACGAGTTATAAATAACAAGAAAGTAACTCGCAAGCCTCGAAAAGCTAAGGTAAAAACAAGTGATCAGCTAACAAAGTCGGTCAAATATTTGCCCGAGTCTAATGAATATAAAATTGTTTCTGTAAATCCTGAGAAGTTGATTGGGGCAAATCAGGTCTGGCTTTTCAATACTAAATATCGAGCGTTGTCTGTTTATAATGCACTTGATGGTGGTCTTACAGTGAAGGGAACGACACTACAGAATTTCAATATTCAGACTAGTGTGGTCAAGCGTGTAAGAAAGCCAGAAGAGGCACTACAAGCGGTTCAGAAGTCTGGAAAGGTAGCTTTGAGGAAGTTGATGGATACGTTCAAAACTAAAGCGTCCGAAGGTACAGGGCGAATCAATAAAGATACAATCATTGTAAGGGTCGTATGACAGGAGAAATTATAGAATTCCCTAAAAAGAAAAAGCGTTCATTACCTCAAACCGAGGAAGAGGCTAGATCGGCTATAGCGGAATATCGTATAAAGCTAATCAATGATATGGTAAATTCTAGATTTTCTCAAACGATGCGAGATTATTCAGAATTTGGGTTTCCAGTTGATTCCAAGGAGTTTGTAAAAAATGTAGTGATTAGTAATGAAATTTTGAAGGCGGTACTCTATCGATCCGCTAACATTCATCATCCGATGTATGAGGATGTACTAGAATTTCGAAAAAAGTACGAAACAGGGTCGACAGCCTTGAGCGATATTGATAAACTATTTGAAGATGAAAACGAGGAGTAAATTATGCCTAATCTAAAAGGTCCTGCTGGATATATGCTTTCACAGGTTCTCAATAAGCGTACCAAAGCTGATAATCTTCAGATTGCGAAGCGCGAATATGACGAAAAGTGGCTGCTTTGGCAGTATAACTTTGAAGTCCATGAAGACGATTCTTTTAGCGAATTCTGGCAGATTGTTGGAGTTTACAATACCGAAGCGGGAGCACTTCTAGCTTATCAGGAAAAGTGATATGATCATTGTTGATTTTAGCCAGATTGCTCTCGCTAGTATTTTGGTAAATCCTAAATATCATTATGACATTGATAATGTGCGATATATTATTCTCAATAGTATTCGCAATATCAATTCAAAGTTTCGTAATGATTATGGTGAAATGGTTCTTGCCATCGATAGTGGTAATTCATGGCGAAAAGAAGTATATCCATACTATAAAGCAAACCGAAAGAAAAGTCGGGAAGTATCTTCACTAGATTGGAATGCAATGTTCAATATCTTGCATACAATCCGAGAAGAGATTGTAGAAAACTTTCCATATAAAGTAATCACTTCTCCGCGTGCTGAAGCGGACGATATCATTGCCACTCTTGTAAAAACATTTTCTGGTGATGATAAAATTCTCATTGTATCTGGCGATAAAGATTTTCAGCAACTTCAAAAGTATCCTAATGTAGAACAGTGGGATCATCAAAATAAGAAAATGATCAAGTGTGATATGCCAGGCGCGTTTCTTATCGAACACATCATTCGTGGTGACACCTCTGATGGTGTTCCTAATATTCTTTCAAATGATGATGTTTTTGTTGTTTCTGGTTCCAGACAATCTCGAATGACTTCTGGCAAATTTCAGAAGTTCTTTGAGGATGCTATGCGTGGGAAAATGCCAGAAGATGAAACGATCCATCGAAACTATATAAGAAACAATATGACTATCAATCTGGATAATGTTCCAGAACATATGACAGCCGATATTTTGGAAACTTTCAATAATTATGTAGTTCCAGAAAAATCTAAAATGCTGCCATATTTCATTAAAAATAAATTGTCAAAACTTATGACAAATCTAAACGATTTCTAAGGAGTAAAAAATGAATGAAGGTTTAGGAGACATTCTTATTGCATGTTCAAAAAAGAATGCACAGAAAGATAAGATTGCATATCTTCAAGAAAAGCAAAAGAAGTATCCACACATTCTCGCATTTCTAAAGTATATGTTTAAAGATAGCATTCAATTTGATCTGCCCGCGGGACCTGTAGAAGATACAAATGGTAAGCTTCTTTATACACCTGCAAAAAAGGAAATGGATTTACAAAACGTTCTTTATAGTAGTCTCCGTCGAATGAAGATTTTCATGCGTGGAGAATATCCTACTATGAGTAAGCGAAAGCGAGAAGAGCAATTTATTGAGCTTCTTGAATCGGTTGATCCAGATGATGCAGTCTTTCTTATTCATATGAAAGACAAGAAGAGTCCTTACAAGGGTGTCACCAAAAATCTAATCATGAAAGCATTCCCAAAGGAAACGGAGAACTGGTAAAATGGGTAAGACTTTTCGTCGCCATGGTGATTGGGACGATGATTACGAAAATGATAGCTATCGAGAAAGAATCATGCAAAAGGAAGCTGCGAGAAAAACTCGGCGCGAAATGAAGCTTATGGATGAATTGAAAGAAAATCATGACAACAAATCCCATAGAGAATGATCGAAAGACCGCGTTTATCATCGGCAACGGCAAAAGTCGTGAGTTTTTTTCGATTGACGATCTAGCGGCTTTGCGAAAATATGGCACGATTTTCGGCTGTAATGCGCTTTATCGTGACTTCTATCCTGATTATCTTGTGGCTATCGATGATGCTATGATTTCGGAAATTCGCGGCTCGGCGTTTCCTCAAGAAAGATTTATCGAACCACCTTTTTATGAACGATTTGAGCCCGTAGAACTTCACGAAGGTAAGGGTGGTGTTCCTAGATCAAACGCGGGTATGAACGCGATGTTAGAGGCTATACGTCGTGGTCATGACCAACTTATTTTGATTGGCTTCGATTTCATCGTAGCGTCGGAAGATTTTGGAACATCCAATATCTATGACGGTTCGAAAAATTATGGACCTTCTACCCGCGCATCGTTCGCAGATAACGCGAATAGAATGAGATTTCTGAATTGGTTCATCGATAAAAATTCTCACGTAAAATTTATCTTTACAATTCCACAGATTGCTGGTAATATATCTATATGGGAGTTTGCCACCGATCAGGAAGTTTTCGGTGTAGAAATTCAACAGCTAATGGAATTACTAGAAAATGCTTCAAAGAGTTAAAATTCGTAGAAATCTTAAGCACGGATACTGGAGAAAACGTAATATTGCGTCGGTACCATATTATATAGAAATTATTGTAAATCGGAATATTAAAAGGAGACGATCTTATTTTTTTGTAGAGAATCGTTTAGTTTTGCCAGGATTTAGACTGTCCGATCGGTACCACCCTAAGAAGGAAATGAAATGACCCTCTCTGCTATTATAGCTAATGTTGTTTTCTGGTACGTGGCGATGGGCTTAGGAACAGTGATTTTCTATTTCTTCGTTATGACATTTTCGAAAGAAGATAAACTAAATTTTGTACTAATGTCGGGCATTTTACTCTTTTTGTTGTGGCCGCTATTTTTTTACAATGTTTACAGTTTGTTGACAGAATCGAACAAATCTAAATAGAGACAGAGGAGAAACAAGTTTGCCAATTTATTCGTTCATTGATACAGAAACTGGAGAAGAGTTTACGGACATTATGTCCAACTCTGATCGAGAACAGTTCCTCCTCGAAAATCCACACATTCAACAAGTTCTATCGTCGCTTAATATTGTTAGTGGCGTGGGTGGCATCAAGACTGATGGAGGTTTTCAAGATAATCTCCAAAGGATCGCGGCTGCACATCCAAATAGTCCTTTAGCGGCTTCTATGGGTTCTAAGCTAGGAGTAAAGGAGGCGAAAACACGAAACGCTTTAGAAAAGTGGAGAGCAAAAAGAGATAAACATAGTAGCTAGGGAGACTATTGTAGTACATAACTAAAAAGGAAAAGAACCTTTATGTCTACAGCAGAATCTTACGATAACGTAACACAATTCAAACAAGGACTTTCTAAGAAACAGCGAAGAGAATTAAGAAGACAAGGCAATCTAGAACTTCAATATATTACTCCTAAAACAGAAAATCAGTGTAAAGCATTTGATTATTATGACGATGGATATAATCTTTCGCTCCTGGGTTATCCAGGCACTGGCAAAAGCTTCATATCTCTCTATCTCGCTCTGGCAGAACTTGAAGAAGGTAAGCAAGGAAGTCCTAAAACTGTCACTATCGTAAGATCGGTTGTTCCTAGCAGAGACGTAGGTTTTCTACCCGGCACCGCTAAAGAAAAGGCGAGAGTTTACGAAGCGCCTTATATCGCTATTTGTAATCAGCTTTACGGTCGCTCCGATGCATATGAAATTCTACAAAAGAAGGGCGTCCTTCAATTCGAGACAACCTCTTATCTTCGAAGCGTAACGATGGATGATACTATCATCATTGTGGATGAATGCCAAAATATGAATGATGGAGAATTACATACAATCATGACCAGAGTCGGTGAAA
>CAZDKB010000129.1:0-6041 GCA_964505885.1 uncultured Flavobacterium sp. | reverse complement strand
GGAAAAGGGGGTAATGCGGTTTCGTTTTTGATGGAGCATGAGCATTATTCTTATCCAGAAGCTATTCGATACCTAGCGAAGAAATACAATATAGAGATAGAAGAAACTGTTCAAACAGATGAACAGAAAGAGCAAATGAATGAACGTGAGAGCATGTTTGTTGTTTCTACATTTGCCAAAGATCACTTTCATGAAACCTTATTGAATACAGACCCAGGAAAGGCTATTGGATTGAGCTATTTTAAGGAAAGAGGATTTAGAGAAGAAACCATTAAAACCTTCGATCTTGGATATTGCTTAGACGAATGGGATAACTTTACCAAGGAAGCTTTAAAAAAAGGTTACGAACTCAAGTATTTAGAAAAAACTGGATTGACCATTGTCCGAGATAATGGCAAACACTTTGATCGTTTCAAAGGACGTGTGATGTTTCCAATCCACAGCATGTCTGGAAGGATTCTTGGTTTTGGTGGACGTACCTTATCGAGTGATAAGAAGACGGCGAAGTATGTGAATTCACCCGAGAGCGATATCTATCACAAGAGTAAAATTCTTTATGGAATTTATCACGCAAAAAAGGAGATTGCAAAACAAGACAATTGTTTCTTGGTAGAAGGATATACCGATGTGATTTCTTTTTATCAATCGGGTATCGAAAATGTTGTTGCTTCTTCGGGGACTGCCTTAACTCCGGATCAGATACGACTGGTGAATAGACTGACCAAGAATATAACGGTACTTTTTGACGGTGATGCAGCGGGTATGAGAGCCTCTATTCGCGGTATTGATCTCATCCTCGAGCAAGGGATGAATGTGAAGGTAGTAACCTTTCCTGATGGTGAAGATCCTGATAGCTTTGCAAGGAGTCATTCTGATGCTGAACTCAAAGAATACCTAGAAAACTCTGCTCAAGACTTCATCAATTTTAAGGTGTCTTTATTGATGCAAGAAGCAAAAAGTGATCCTGTTAAGAAAGCAGGATTGATCCGAGATATCGTTACCAGTATTTCCAAGATCCCTGATAGTATTCAGCGCGAAGTTTATGTTCAGGAGTGTTCACGTATCATGGACATTTCAGAGCGAGTCCTTTTTAGCGAATTGGCACAACTTGTATCCAAGAGTACAAAGGACTATGCCAAATCCCAACAAAAAGAACAGAAATCCTTTGAGGTAGTAAAAGCTAAACAGGTTCAGGTTGAAGAGGTAGACTCCCTATTCATCCTAGAGAAAGAAATCATTAGAATTCTACTGCTATATGGAAATGAAGAAGCAGATTTTGTCGATTATATTGAAGTGGAAGATGAAGATGGTAATATTTCATTAGAGCAAGACAAGTATTCTAATCAGATCTCTAAGGAGGTTTATCTGAATTTACAAGATGATGAGATTGAGTTTAGTAATGGAGTTTTTCAGAAGATCTATTACGAAATGATCCATCAAATGAATCAGCAAGAAAAGATAGAATTAGATTCCTTTGTGAATCATCAAGATTCTGATATTGCTTCTGTGGTGACTTCTATTTTAATGGATGACGAAAGGTATCAATTGAGCGATTGGAAGCGAAAGAACATATTTGTTACCGAGTCTGAAGAAATCCTATCTAAACTGGTTACAGATGCTATCTTAAATCTTAGGCGTATACTTATTGACCTTAAGATAAAGAATTTGATTAGTGCAGAGAATATGACAAATATTACATCAAATGATTTGGAGATGGTTCAGAATTACACTGGACTTAAAAAACGATTATACAGCAAGTTAATGAGAGTGGTTTAGTTAAAATTCACTAACTTAGTGAATGTTAACCTCAACTGCTATGAAACGAATCTATTACCTTATCAAAGGAACTTTACTGCTATTTCTTGTGCCTGTGGGAATTTCACGTGGTCAGAGAAGAAGAACTTTATTACGAGCAAAACGTTTTTACTCATCTGCTAATTTATTTTAGATTGGCGGGTATTTCACAAACTGGGATTGGCAACATCTTATGCTGATTTGCTTTATTAAGTTTGCTGTAGATCGTATAAACCTCTTTTTCTCTACCAGAAAAGTCATTGTTTTCTTTTCCAGCGTCCTGCATATTCATGGCCCATTCTAGTTCATCATATGAGGCTCCAATTTGGTCTTCATCTGTTCTATCATCACCCCAAAGGCCGTCAGTTGGAGCAGCTTTCTGAATATCTTGATTCACCCCCATTTCTTTTGCCAAAGCATATACGTCTGATTTCATAAGATCAGCAATAGGACTGAGATCTACACCTCCGTCACCATATTTTGTATAGAATCCAACACCAAAATCTTCAACTTTGTTACCTGTTCCAGCAACTAAATATCCATGTAATGCGGCAAAATAGTACAAGCTCGTCATTCTTAAACGAGCTCTGGTGTTGGCTAATGACATAAATCGACTCTCTTCATTATCCACTTTTGGTAATGAATCAATCAAGCTATCAAAGACAGGCGTTAAATTCACTTGGGTCATGGATACATTTGAGAAATTATCTTGTAACCATTGGATGTGATTGAGGGCACGACTCACTTGACTTTCTGCCTGATGTATTGGCATTTCTAAACAAAGGACTGGCAGACCTGTTTTGGCACAAAGGGTAGAAGTTACTGCAGAATCTATTCCTCCAGATACCCCTACAACAAAACCATTTACTCCTGCATTTTTAGCATATTCTTTTAACCAATTAACAATATGATCAATCACCTTTTCTACCTTCATCGCGAACTATTTTAGTATTTTTGTCGTTTAAATTGTCAAGCTAAGATACAAAGCAAATGCGACATTATTTTCTGTTTTTCCTACTTTCTATTGCCCTCATTTCTTGTGATGATAAACCTGACCATTTCGTTGATCTAACGGGTGTTGAGGTAGATTTTGAGTTAGAGAGATTCGATCAAGATTTTTATTTATCCAAGGAAGAAGATCTTCCTGTTCTTAAGAATAAATACCCACTTTTGTTTCCTGCAAATACTCCAGACAGCCTTTGGTTGGCAAAGATCAATGATCAAGATGAACAGGATCTATTTAAAGCAACCCAGGAAAAGTATTCTGATTTCAATTCGGTTCAATTAGAACTCGAGAATCTTTTCAAACATATTAAATACTATAATTCAAACTTTGAAGCTCCAAATGTGATCACGGTCTTAAGTAATGTGGATTATGAGTATAGATCCATTTATTCTAATGGGCTTCTTTTTATCTCTATTGATGTGTATTTGGGAAATAATAGTCCTTTTTATGCGGATTATCCAGATTATATTAAAGTGAATAATATTCGGGATAGAATTGTTGTAGATGCAGCAAATCAAATCATCAATACAGGGTTTAAACAAACGAATAATAGGAGTTTTTTAAGTAAAATGATTCATTTGGGTAAAAAGCTATATGCCTTGGATTTATATCTGCCAAGCAAGTCTGATCAGGTGAAAATCGGGTATTCAATCGATAAATATAATTGGGCTGAAGCAAATGAGTCTGAGATCTGGAGATATTTTCTTGAGAACGATCTTCTGTACAGTACCGACACCAAATTGAATACGCGTTTTCTGGACGAGGCACCGTTTTCAAAGTTTTATTTGGCACAGGATTCTCAATCTCCAGGTAGAATAGGAGAGTGGATCGGATGGCAAATTGTACGTTCGTTCATGGAAAATAATGACGTATCTTTGCAAACGCTTATGACAATGAATGAAGAAGAGATCTTCAATAAGTCGAAATACAAACCGAGAAAATAATGGCCGTAGCACATACTTCAAAAATTGAGTTTACTGTAGAGTTAGATGAGAATAGAGTTCCTGAGAATATAAGTTGGTCTGCGGAAGATGGAGGAATTAAAGAAGAGTCATCTAAGGCAATTATGCTTTCTGTTTGGGATTCTCAACAGAAAGACACCTTACGAATGGATTTGTGGACCAAAGATATGCCTGTTGACGAGATGAAACAATTCTTTCATCAGACTTTGGTGTCAATGTCTAATACTTTTGAAAGGGCTACAAATGATGACAAAATGAGCGCAACTATGCGTGATTTTTGCGATTACTTCGCAGAAAAACTCGAGTTGATCCAAAAGTAACTCGTCGAAAATCAATGGATTGAGGACAGCTCAATCAGATTTTTTTATACATTTACTTGATTTTAACCCCCAATGCCCCCGAAAATGAAATCAATTAAAGTGCTCTGTACTATTGGAGTATTGTCTTTTCTACTCTCTTGTACCAACCAGGAAGAAGCTGTTACATTTTTTATTGATAATCAACTTACTGAGAATCTGATTGTTCAACGATTGGATACTGAGGTTGATCCTAATGTAGATATATTTAGGCAAATTCCATTAGATCTAAGAGCTTCAGAATCCTTTAGTAGATACATTCAAAGATTACGCGAGTTAGACATAAGAAATTTTGAATTTAGATTTCAAGATTATCAAGGAAATATTCAGAATGGACAGTTGTATTTAGAGGACATTCTACTCGGGCAATTTGACTCATCGATAAATCAAATTAGGATTAGTGATCAAGGAGTCATTCAAAGAATAGAAGAGTTGTTCTTAGAAAGGACTCAACTCGATTTTACTTTTGTAGGAGAATCTCAGACAAACCATTATTTGTCGGTTTCTGTGACAATTGAAATGAAAGGTACATTTGTACACTAATAAATAGTATTGATTATTAAAAAGCCTCTGCAATTGCAGAGGCTTTTTTATTTAGTTCTTTTCTCTTATGATCCTTGTTTTCTTCTGATAAGGACCCACAGATTTGATTTCAACTCGTCGGTTTAATTGACGACCTTGTTCTGTGGAATTGTCATATTTTGGATTTATTTCTCCATATCCTTTGGCAGAGACCCTGTCAGATTCTACACCCCTTGCGATCAGGTACATTCTTGCTTCATTGGCTCGTCTTTCAGATAGTTTTTGGTTGTAGTCTTCTGGAGCCCTGTCATCGGTATAACCCGATACGCTGAAGGAAACATTAGGGTTTGCTAACATAATATTCGCCACCTCATCTAACATAGAATAGTATACTGCAGATCTGATCTGGTTACTGTCTGTATCGAAATAAATGTTTTTAGAATAACTTAAAATTTCTACGATCTCAGTTTGCTTTAAGGAATTTTCATCCGGACACCCCTGATACTTTTCCAATCCTTTCTGGTCGATACATTTATCTTTCCTATCTGAAATACCATCTTTATCCTGATCACCTGTAATGGGACAACCGTCATTATTTGCAGGTCCGGCCTCAAATCTACAGATGTCGTTATGGTCCGGGATTCCATCGCCATCACTATCTATGGCAGCTCCATTTCCGTAGACCATCACTCCAGGTGGTGTATCAGGTTCTACATCAAATTGATCAATAACTCCATCTTTATCTGTATCTAAGAACTTAGGTTCTTCTACTTCTATAATAGAATCTCTGGCTTCATCAGCATCCTTACCCCAAATGGTGTATCTATTGTGTTTACCTAACTTTAAAACGACTCCTACGTGAGTAACAAAAAAGGTTTCCCAGTCCTGTTTGTTAGAAATTGCTGCATCCAAATGATCTTCATAATTAAAATACCAAGAAGGTCTAAATTCCAGATCTATTCTTCTATTGACACGATATTTAACACTTCCTTGAATACTCAGGTAAACAGAGCTTGCTTCTTTTCTGTTGTCTCTAGCCGGGTTTACTCCAAAATCTACAAGTTGAGTTGCAGAACCATCAGGATTTCGTTGAAATAAAGTAGAATTATATTGGTGATACCCCATTCCCCAGATACCTGCGAAATGCCATTTATCCGTATTTCGTCTCCACCAATTTGAAAAACTGATGATCATATTTAATTCCGCTCCAAAGGCTCTTCCTTCGTAGAAAAGATTATTAGTGATCTGAGTATCGTCTATATAAAGTACATCGTAGACATCAGAGAAATATTGAGCTCCACCCGATACATTGTTATAATTAGCTTTTAATTCAATACCTAAGATTGGATTGAACATTTTGTCTACGTAGGCGTAGGCACCAAAGTTCCAAAAATTACCTTG
>CAZDKB010000128.1:0-6101 GCA_964505885.1 uncultured Flavobacterium sp. | reverse complement strand
CGATAGAAAACCTAGAGGAAGAACGCCAAAAGCAGGCATTAAAAACGTCTAAATTCGTTTCTGAACTGTCCCAGTACGAGAGAGAACTAGCTCAATATAGAAACAGAGAAGATATAGTAGTAGCTAAACCAGGTTTAGTCACTATTAAGATCAACAAAGCTTACAAAGCACTAGAAATGGAGGTGGCTTGTGAAACAGGAGATACCACGGCATGCGTAAATTAATATTTGCAGTTGCCCTATTAGCAGGTTGTTCCACTACTACGGTTCCCGTAGCAGTGGATAAGCCTGTATTTCATCCCGAGTGGCCTACACCCTATAGAGCTTGTAATATTGACTGGGAAGTATTAGTAATTGATAATACTCCCTATGTAGCTTTAGAGTACGACGAGTCACTTACCCTGGCTATTTGTGAAAGAGATAAGCTTAGATATATTAAAGATATTAACTCTAAGTTTTGTACATACAGGCCTAAGGAGGACCCTAGATGCACTCAAAAATCTACCTCAAAGAAAGAGTAAAAAATAAAGAAAAACACCACGCAGCTTCTGAGTTCTACTACCCAGTATACGTAAATAACCACTTCGCACTATTTACGTGGGCAGAACTACAGAAAGCAATAGAGCGAGGAAATAAAAATAGGGAAGATACAGTCCCAAGAAGTAACTGGTTTACTAGGTTAGTAAACGCAGTATTTAATTAAGGAACCAAATGTCGGCTACCAATAAAACAATTCAAACCATTCAGCACGTTAGTAACGAGTATCACTTCTATCTTCTAGGGCCTATAGAGGAAGAGAAGAATTACCTAGAGTTTTTACATATGTTGCGTACTGCGACCCAGTCAGATCAGATACATATACATATCTCTAGCCCAGGTGGTTACGTATCTACTATGGCACAGATCATTCACACTATGGAACAGTCGGAAGCAGAGCTTATAGGGCACCTAGAAGGTATTTGCCACTCGGCTGCTACTTTCATCTTCCTAAGCTGTGATAGATGGTACATTAATGAAAACTCAATGCTACTATTCCACGCGCTTAGTGGCGGTTTCTGGGGTGAATCTCACAAAGCCATTTCTAGTGCTAATGCGATGCATGAATGGGGTATTAGATACGCTGAGAAGTGTTATTTCCCTTTCTTGTCTAAGAAAGAGATTAAAAAACTCACAGAAGGTAAAGACATTTGGATGTTTGGTGATGAAGTCGCTAAACGTATTGAAGATAATGTAATCCCCCACAGAGAAAAGCTAATAGAAGAGCAAGAAGCTAAACTCAGGGAGGACGCTAAACATAAGGTTATGGAGTTTGCAGCGTCATGTCAAGAATCAGATTCGTAAATAGAACAATTGAAGCACTACACTCCGCTCCAGCTAATACTAGATTATACGTAGGAGCGGACAGTGTAAGATACCAAAAAGGTAATAGAGCCTTCGCTAAAATAACTGTAGTAAGTGTTATTCACTTAGCAGGTAGTAAAGGTTGTAGGGTTATCCCGTATGTGGAAACTAGGGAAGTTTTTGATAAAAACCTAGGAAGACCTCAGCATAGGATGATGACAGAAGCTATGCTCCTGTCAGAAGTATACCTTCTGTTAGAAGAGGCGTTAATAGAGAGTGACCTACTGAACATTCCGGTAGAAATTCACTTAGACATTGCGTCAGATAAACAGCATGGATCAAACTGTGCTGCTAAACAAGCTGCTGGCTACATCATGGGTACTTGTAATATTGAACCTAAGCTAAAACCAGAAGCTTGGGCTGCTTCCACGGCAGCCGACCTGGCCCCTAAAAAACTTAAAAATGTTGCTTGACGGGGAACTCATTTCCCCGTATAATATATGTATAAATTGAGTTAAGGAACAGGAAAAAATGGCATGTAAAGTAACGATAAATGCAAAGCATCTAGACGATTATCTAGTATATGCAGCAAAGAGACTACATATTGAGTATTCAGAAGAGACCGCATTATACTCTAATTCGACTAATAACCCTGCCGAGCTGATTCAGCTCTTTATAAATTCAGAAGGGTACGGTGAAGAAAAGCAGGGGATAGACTGGGATGGAAGAGTAAAGTTTTGGTGTAGAAACGGTAACGTTGATTGCTTATACTTAAAAGAGGACGGTACTGTTACCCTCCTTAACAGTAAGGAAGTGAATCACCTATCTACCTCAGCTAAGCTACGACTAGTACCTATTTTTAATAGCTATCTTAATCGCCTGAATATCAAACGAAGCGACTTATTTACTCAAGTAACACAAAATACAACACAAACTACAAAGAAGGCTCCAATGAAAAACCTATTCGAAAAACTGATTGACCGCAACAAAGAAGCCGCACTGCTAGGTGCTAAATTATCGGCAGGTAAGACTGTTAACGATTTAGTAGCAGCAAAACTGTACAAAGCATTGCCGTTTATGTCTCGACTTTTTACCAGCAAAAAAGCCGTGGCTAAACAAGGCTTAACTAAGCTGGTAACTGCTAACTTAGTTAGCGCTGCGGTAGAAGTGTCTGGAGTACGCTCAGACAAACTGAAATTCATTTCCGAAGCAATGCTGGACGACGCCTTAGTTACACTAACTCGTGACTCTAAGTTCCTTGAAGAGCTTATCGGTCAAGTAGAGTCTGCGGTAACTATTCCAGAAGGCGTACTGGAAAACATCACAGGTGAAACTAAGTAAAAACTTCTCATTAGAAGAGTTTTGTAAAAGCCAAACTGCATCACGACTAGGGATAAGCAATATCCCTAGTGACAAAAGAATTATTGACAACCTGAAGGCATTATGTCATAATGTGTGGCAACCGGCTAGAGATTATTTCGGCCCTATTATAATCAGCTCAGGATATAGAAGTCCTGAACTTAACGAAGCAGTAGGCGGGTCCACTAAGTCTCAGCATATTTTAGGTGAAGCAGCAGACGGTGAAGCATTAAGAGCTAGCAATTATGAATTAGCTAATTGGATTCATAATAATACTAGAAACGACCAAGTTATTCTAGAGTTCTACTACCCTAACGAAGGTCCAAACTCTGGTTGGGTACATGCCTCGTACCGACAAGGTGTAAATCGACAATTAGCGCTAACAATTAATCGAAACGGCACCTATTATGGTTTTAACCCTCGCTAATGTGAGGGTTTTCTTGTCCCTGGAGTAAGCATGAAGCAAGCGGTAATTACATTAACAGAAAAGCATGAGCTGGACCGGTGGTTAGAGTTCAGCAGAAATGAAGACGCTATAGAAAAACAGGAAGCTAAACTAGCAGATTTAAAGAAATCTGAAGCTCAATGGTTCAAAAAGTTAGGCAAAAGAAAGCTAGAGTACGAAGATCTTATGAATAAGATTCATAGCGCTGAGAGAGAACAAAAAGGCATTCTTATGTTGAAGACTATAGCCTATACGGGAAGTACTGAGTATATTACGTTAAACGTAAACCAGCTAGACGAAAAAGCTAAACAAAAGCTTAGGAAGAACTTACGAGTACCTCCGCCGCCACCACCACCACCGCCGCCAAAGCGGCCGATAAACGAAGACATACTACCTAAAAAGTGGTGGAAATTTTGGTAGAATGGCAACGGGCTAGGGCATACCGAAAGCTCGTACCAAAACAGGAGCTTGCTGCGTGTATTTGCGGTAAGCTAGGAATTAAAACAGACTTGGCACCTCTTACTCAGGCCGACCTCCAAACGTTGTTTGAAGACTCGCCTGCGGTTGTGCCGAGCCTCAAGAAACTTAAAAAAGATAATGTTGTAGAGTTACAACAAGCCTACCCTACAGTTAAGTCATTCGCTAGACTTTCTGCGGATTCAGTTAGGCAATTAATAGGAGCAATTAATGCAAAAAATAGTACAATCAGTTAGTATTTTACTACTGCTTTGGGTATTGCTATTTACGATAGCGTCTGTATCGGTAGTGGGGTTGTTTAGTATATTAACAGCTTTGATGGAACTAAACCATTTCATCGCAGTAGCACTGGTAGGTATTTCAATTTATGCAACCTTCCAACTTAACGGGAGCTTAGATCTATGACAAAGAAAGAAATCGCTAACGCAGTAGGTATTCTGTTAAACTTAGATACCATTCATCACAAAGAACTACAGAAACTTAGCGACGACTGCCTGAACCAGATGTTCCGCAATTACATTAAAAATGCACAAGCGTATAACCATCTAGAGGATGAGTTAAGGATTGCGAGATGTACCAAATAAACTCCAGTCTTCCGCCAGTAGATATTCCTATTAAGATATATCTAGACGGCAAGAAGCATTACGTAATTCGAAGAAAGTGGATTACAAATCAGGACAGGACTGTTACCTTTAATTACATTAAAGACGAAAAACTAACAGTGAATGTCCCAGTCAGACAGATTCAGTGGAGTTATCAATGAAAGACATTTTACAGCAGTACAAAGTATTAGATAAAGAACTCACCCCAGCTCAACAAGAGGAGCTACTGACTGACAAAGGTGAGATTGACCTGGCCTACCTGATGCGTAAGCATCGTGTCAAGGGCGTGACCCTTGGGAAAGCTAAACAAGCAGTGGCGGAAGTGTTCGGTCAAACACTATTTAATAAAGACAAGTACTTAACAGAAGTAACGCAGAAAGAATTCAACGATCACTACTCGTTCGGTCGATACCCAGATGTCCGAAGCTGGATTCCTTATTTTGAACGCGCTCTGGGTAAACTACTAACTAGGGAAAAACTATATGAGTACACACTTAACCACAGAGTCGAACCATCAACTAGCCCGATTGGAAGAGATCCTAAAGTCATACCAGCTATCAATGCATGGCGTGCTTACCTTGCTCCAAGCTGGCTCCTATTCTGATGGTGACCTATCAGCGCTTTACCAGCAGATTGAATGGTATGCAAGCAACTGTTCCAGAACGCTGTCAGCCATTGTAACACTTAAAACTTCTATGCTATACGAGGCAACAACTGATGCTAAGCTTAATTAATCTAGAAACAGAACGGCCTATTGAATTCAAAACCTGGAAATTCCCAGCAGGTGAGATCGGCGTGCGAGTAGAGTCAGAAGTGGCTAAAAACGCTGATGTATTAATTACTACAGGCAGACACATTGACCCTAGCTCCGATACTTTTATGACTATTCTGCTTCTGATTGACGCCTTCCAGCAAATGTGTGTAAGAGTTCACGTAGAGCTGCCTTATATGCCCTACGGTAGACAAGATAAAGTACATGCTAAAGGGGAGCCTAGAGCTGTATACTTGATGTCTCGCCTGCTTAGAGCAGCAGGAGCCTGTACTATTGCAACACTAGATGGTCACTCTAATGTACAAACCATTTATAGCAAGGTCCCTGCATTGCTGCCTAAATTAGTACAGAAGTACGATACTATTGTATTTCCAGATGCAGGAGCCAAGACAAGGTACACTCCGTTAATTAAAGGCAAACACATTGTATACGCTAAAAAGGTACGCAACAAAGAAACTGGCGAAATTGTAGATTATCGACTAGAAGGTGTTCCATCAGGTCGTATCCTAGTAGTTGACGATATCTGTGACGGTGGCCGTACCTTTGTTGAGCTAGGCAAGCTGTTACCTTATAAAGCAGATCTGTATGTTACACACGGCATTTTTTCCCAGGGTAAAGAAGAGTTACGTAAATACTACAGAAAATTCTTCCACATTACAGGAAAAAACTCTTGACGAGGAACCCGATTCAGCGTATAATATATTTATTGAATCGGGGAAGGAAATAAAATGAAAGAAGTTACCAAAGTTACAGCAGTTACAGAAGCAAAACCGAAGTACGTTGAATGCTACGTTATCTACCTTACATTTATGCACGGCGACGCTGACTATTACAGTCATGAAAAGCTTCAGTATGAAACTACTGAAGAAATGATTGAAATGTACAACTTCCTTGTACGTTGCTACAATCATTTCCCTCATGGTATGGGCGGTGATGATGGTTACTGGGATGTAGAGGGCTATGAAGCGCTTACCGATGCAGAGCAAGCTAAGGATGGAAGATGGTATGATGAATTCTTCCCTCTAGACAACGAGTACTGCTCAGGCCATGCTACTGTTCGAGAATTCGAGGTAATATACTATGGACCTACAGTACAAGATTTCGAT
>CAZDKB010000127.1:0-6112 GCA_964505885.1 uncultured Flavobacterium sp. | reverse complement strand
AATGATAAGCCACCGCCTTCAACGCCTCAGGATCATTGTAATTTCTTCTTGCGGTTTCGTTTAAGATCTCAAGTGCGATATTCTTGTCTTTGTAGAACTCTAAGAATTTCACAGCTACGCTGATATGGTCTCCGTAATTTGTAATTCTCTCCTGTAACTTATCTTGATAGAATTTATAAGCTCTTACTTTGCTTTTATAAGTTGATAAAGACTCTGCAAACTTGTTCTGGTCTTTCAATTCCAAGGTGCTAATCGCGGCATCATCTTCGTAGTAATTAGAATTTGCATATTCTTCTATGATCGAGTTTTTCTTTGCTCTATCTGGTCTGAAATTTCCGAAAATCGTTTTGATAATGATAACTCCACCTGCAGCTTGTGATCCGTACCTATTTGTAGAAGCTAAGGATTTCAGAGCTCTTACAGATTTTACCTGATTTAGATCAATTGGTGGTGCGTAAGTTGTAAATATCTCGTCTATTTCCCAAGCAACAGGATATTGATTCAAACCTCCACTATTTCTCAAATAAGATTCACCAGTAATACGATCATAGGTATATCCGGTAATTTTCCCTACTAAGGCTTCCTGAATATTGGGATATACATTACTTATTCTTTTACCATCAACATAGGTTTGAGATAAGCCAGACTTCTTAGGGTCATAATTCCCTCTTGAAGTCGTAAACTCTTCACGCAGATTCTCTCTCTGCTCTATCACTGAACTTTCAGGTTTATTCATTTCTACAAAAACCTCCTCAAGTTTTGTGATTTTTTCTCTCAATTTAATGTCTACAATTTCGGTGTCATCCTCAATAAATAATGAAACCGTTTCAAAACTTGCATGTGTAAATTGAACAATGTCACCTACCGCTGCTTTCAGCTTATACTTACCGTTTTTATCACTGTAAATTTTAAAATCTTTATTCCCTGCGATAGTAATCAATACATCTGGTACTGCTGAGCCATCAGTGGTAAGTTTTCCGGAAATTTCTTTGATCTCTCCCGGGTTTTGAAGTAAACTCTTAGAATAATCAATTGTCTCGGTTACTGAAGTCTCATCATAAAAGTTCTGATTTTTGAACTTTTCTTCTTTCTTCTTTTTTGCTTTCTCCGCGTATCTAGGATGATTTTCGGTATACAATACTATTAAAGCTCTATTCTTGATGATGTATACATCTTTTATCAAAGCAACATCTGGAACTTGCCCCATGTCCATAGGCATATCATCAATTATATAACTCACCGGTCTTCCTCTTAGGAACAGTGCATCTCCAACTTTCTCCAATCCTGCAGTTTTACCAGCTAATGCTTGAACAGGACTAAAACCGTTTGGTAATTTATCCCCATTAATTCTTACAATTGAAAAACCAGATTTTTTAGGGTTTATAGTTCCAAAAGGAGTGATGATATTGATATCTTCAGGCTCTAAAAAGAATGAGCTTCGATCATCTGTAACTCGAGCCTTTACTACAACATCATCCAGTTTTGTGGTCTCCTCAGTGAGTTCAACGTTTAAAATGGAAGTTACATCTTCAATTACGATCTCAATAGTTTTGAGACCTACATATGAAAATGAGATGGACTCTCCTACTTTGGCTTTTATTTCATAATTACCCTGTGAATCTGATTTCACAGCGACCTTACTTTCGAGGTTTACAATGGTAACATTAGGTAACGCTTTCTCTTGAAAGCTGGTTTTACCTTTAATATTCTTAATTTCTTGAGCTTGCAATTGCCCGATTACAGAGAAAAATAATGCCAAGAAGAATGACGTTGTTAGTAATTTGTTTTTCATAGAGTTATCTTTTTAGGATTCAACTAATTTACGCAAAAATCATTCCATTATCGTTAGAGAAGTGTTATAATCCTGACTAATCATTGAGAATTATATGAGGCACATCCTCTAATTTCCAATCGATTACCAATCCCTTCGCAAGACTTCTAGCTATTTCTGGACCATATAGATATTCGCAGAGATATAATGCTGCTTCAAAAGACTTTGCCCCACCAGCTGAGGTAATTGTATTCCCGTCATGAACAAATAGCACATCTTTTCGAATATCCAAATCTGGAAACATCTCTCTCATTTTATCAATATCCGATGGAAAGGTCGTAGATACCTTGCCTTCTAATAATCCTGCTTTCGCCAACACAAATGCACCATCGCAGTGAGAGGTGATAAACTCAGCTTCTGCTCCTACTCTTTTTACAAAATCAATCAAGGCCTTGTTCTCTAGATCAGAATCTAAATGATGCTCTGCGCTGGGCACAACAAGAATATCGATCTTGGGTAGACTGTCCTTTAAATAATTAAAATCAGGTAGAATTTTCATTCCTTCAAAGGTAGTTACAGGTTTATCTGTATCTGCCACTAAGAAGACATTCATGGGTTTGATTTCTTCTCTAAAAATGGTATGCTGAAAGATATCATATGGCGCTGTTAGTTCGGTATTATAAGTTCCATCCATAATCAAGAACCCAACATTATATCGATCTGGTTTGATCATTGAATAATCCTTTACTACAGATTCAGGTTCTATACAATCGGTTACTTTTTTACTTTGGTTTTGCTGACAAGAGATAATCGTCAGAGTCAATAGGATAAATAAGAGTCTTTTCATGTTGAATTGTTAAACATTCAAATTTACTTAATGTTATGCCATAAAAAAAAGACCATCTTCTCAGATGGCCCTTTCTTTTCATATAAAGAACTTAGGATTTTAATTCTCCACTTGATATTGCCTCTGCAATATCAACCGTAACATATTTGTGACTTTTAAAGAAGCTTTTTCCAGAGGTTAACTTAATCGTTGCAACCTTGGTTCCGTCTTTTTTCTCTTTAATTCGCGTAACTTCTACCTTTTTTCCTACTAATAGACTGTAGTCTACTACACCACCTTTCTTAATCACCATATTGGCTCTTGGGAAATTAATGTGTTTGTAGTTGTCGTTGTCAACTTCTGCAATGATAAATGTGTCTCCAACACTTACATTGCTATTTGAATTTTGCGCTGAAATAGACAATGTGAAAAAAGCCATCACAGCTAAGAAAAATAAAGTTTTTTTCATGTTGAATGTTGTTTTAAAATGTTTGTTATCACAAAGATAACATATAGAATTTATGTTATTCTCAATATAGAGATAATAATTTGTTGATTTGTAAAAATAAATAGGGTAAAATTATCAATATGATATAACTGATTTATAATGAGCAAGTTATAATTGACTCCTAATTTCATCTGTTTTAAGTCGTAAACAATGCGTATTTTTATGGGGCAATTTTTAAAAACTCTCCCAGATGAAAAATTTCTTGAGCGCAGTTCTTGTGTGCGCTTTATTATTTGCTAGTTGTGATACAAAAGAAGTTGAAGAGAACTTCATCGAGCAAAATTATACGATTTCAGAAGTAGACATTCCAATGAGGGATGGAGTCAAACTACATACTGTTATTTATACCCCAAATGACCAAAGTCAGACCTATCCAATTCTTTTGCAAAGAACTCCCTACAATGCGAGTCCGTATAGAGGAGGGAAATTAAGATCAAGCATTGGACCAAATAAGCATTTAATGCGAGAACTAAACATCATCGTTTATCAGGATGTAAGAGGAAGATGGATGAGTGAAGGAGTCTACGATAATATGAGAGCCTACATTCCAAATAAAAAAGATTCAACAGTTACCGATGAAACAACAGACACATACGACACAATCGATTGGTTGGTCAAAAATGTCGAGAACAATAACGGTAAGGTTGGTACTTGGGGAATTTCCTACCCAGGTCATTATGCAACTGTATCAACCATTGATGCGCATCCAGCTTTAAAGGCTGCCTCACCTCAAGCCTGTATTGGAGATTTCTATTTTGATGATTTTCATCATAACGGTGCTTTCCTATTAAGCTACTTCAGAGCGGTTTCTCTTTTTGGAACCTTTAAGGATACACCAACAGATACCGCGTGGTATTCATTACCTAAATTGAATACCCAAGACCAATATCAGTTCTTCTTGGATAAAGGTCCTTTAAAGAACTTGAACTCTTATTTCCAATACGACAAACTGGATGATGTTTCTCCAAAAGATCCAAATCAGATTGATGATTTCTTCTGGAAGGAAATTGTAGAGCACCCAAATTACGATTCAGTATGGCAAAGCAAAGGAATCATTCAGCATCTAGATAAGGTTCCTTCTAGTGTAGCTACTATGATTGTTGGAGGTTGGTTTGATGCAGAAGATTTGTATGGGCCATTAGAAACCTACAAAGGAATAGAAAAGCATGGAAAAAATAACTATAACACCATGGTTTTCGGGCCTTGGGATCACGGCGGATGGTCTAGAGATAGAGCTAGAAACGCTGTTGGAAACTATTACTTTGGAGACTCTATTTCTTTGAACTATCAAACTCAGATCGAGACAAAATTCTTTAATCATTTCTTAAAAGGTGATGGATCAAATGAATCTGGTCTTCCTGAAGCTTACGTTTATGATTCTGGAAAATTAGCCTGGAGCGAAATGGCAACTTGGCCACCAAATGAAGCTGTGAAAGAATCTTATTATTTGAATTCTAATGGAGAATTGAAAACAACACATAATGGAAAAAGAACCTCCTCTTCAAAATTTGTGAGTGACGTAAAAAGACCTGTTCCCTATTCAGAGGATATAAAAACAGTATTTACTCCAAGAAAATACATGACCGATGATCAACGCTTCGCGGCTAGAAGACCCGATGTATTGGTATTTGAAACAGATGTTCTTACCGAAGATTTAACCTTAGCAGGTGAGATCATGGCAAAACTTAAGGTAGCCACTACAGGAACAGCGGCAGACTGGGTAGTAAAAGTAATCGATGTTCATCCTTCTGATTCTGAAGAGAATAATAAGAACATGCAGAATCACCTAAAAATGAGTAATTATCATTTGATGGTTCGAAGCGAAGTTTTGAGAGGAAGGTTTAGAGAAAGTTTTGAAAATCCAAAACCATTTACTCCTAATAAAAAGACCGATGTGAACATCAAGTTGCAAGACGTTTTTCACACCTTTAAAAAAGGACACAAATTACAGATTCAAGTTCAGAGCACTTGGTTCCCATTAATTGACCTGAATCCTCAAACTTATGTGGACAACATCTTTATGGCTGATGAAGATGATTTCAAAACGCAAACACATACTGTATTTTCTGATTCGCAAATTGAATTCTCAATTCTAAAATAAAATAAGTTGAAAAGAACCGTATTTTGCGCAGCAGCATTCTTGTTCGTATTTCTTTCATTCGGACAAGAAAAAGCGACTCCGATTTTTAGAGATGGAGAAGCTCAAATAGTAAAAGGATTTAAAGATCAAAGTCAGTGGATTAGACATGATCTATGGGTAGAGACTGAGTTCGATACCGATGGAGATGGTAAATTAGACAGAATGCATGTCTCTGTAACCCGACCAAAGCAAACAGATACTGAAGGCTTAAAACTGCCTATTATTTATGTTACTTCGCCTTATTTTGCAGGAGTTGCTAAAGGAGGCAAAGAGTTGTTTTGGGGAGTAAATCATGAATTGGGTGAAATGGGAAAAGAACCCTTTCATCCTCAAGTAAAAAGAGTCGGTAAAAGACCTATTATCTCAAATTCCCATATCAGAAAATGGGTGCCACGAGGATATATCGTAGTACATTCTTCCTCACCAGGGACTGGGCTTTCTCAGGGAGCACCAACCGTAGGTGGTAAAAATGAATCTCTAGCTCCGAAAGCTGTTATTGATTGGCTATGTGGACGAGGTAAAGGATTTACCACACCTTATGGCAATGAAAAGGTGACGGCCTTTTGGTCTACAGGAAAAGTTGGAATGACCGGTACTTCTTATAATGGAACTCTTCCATTGGCAGCTGCAACCACTGGTGTGGAAGGTCTTGAAGCTATTATCCCGATTGCACCGAACACTTCTTATTATCATTATTACAGATCTAATGGTTTGGTAAGATCTCCTGGAGGTTATTTAGGTGAGGATATTGACGTGCTATATGATTTTATTCATAGTGGAGACGAAGCTAAGCGTCCTTATAACAACAAAACTGTTCGAGATACCGAAATGAGAAATGGAATGGACAGAATTACGGGTGACTATAAT
>CAZDKB010000126.1:0-6135 GCA_964505885.1 uncultured Flavobacterium sp. | reverse complement strand
TAAGTTCTATAAGTTTTCCATCTCGTAGTAAGGCAAAATCAATATCAGATGAATTCGATCGAATAATTAATTCTGTTTTCATACTGAACTGTTTTTATACCATACAGTAATTACTGTATGATGGATTAAATATACAGGTATTAAATACCGTACGAGGCTTCTGCTTTTTGCAGAATTATTACCTCTATTTCAATGAACTTGTTTTAGCTATGTAGCAAAAAAAGAAAAAGTAAGGTCAGACCTTACTTTTTCTTATGTCTGTTTGCCCTAGCTCTTTTCTTGCGTTTGTGTGTAGAGATTTTTGATCTCTTTCTTTTTTTACCACTTGGCATAATTGTCTAATTTTTTAATCTTTCGACTTGAGTTCGTTTCTTACTTTACCAACACTTTACTTTTCACACCTTCTGTGAAAGTCTTAGCTGGTTTAAAAGCTGGGATATTGTGAGCTGGAATCTTGATTGTAGTGTTCTTAGAAATGTTTCTTCCAGTTTTTTCAGCTCTAGTTTTGATGATAAAACTTCCAAAACCTCTTAAATATACATTGTCTCCGCTCTCTAATGCACCTTTTACTTCAGACATGAATGCTTCAACGGTTGCTAATACATCTGCTTTTTCAATTCCTGATTTGTCCGAAATTTTCGATACAATATCTGCTTTTGTCATGTTACTATGTTTTAAGTTGTTACGTTTTAAAAAAATTAACCCGATCAATAGAAAAAAGGAAGCTTATTTTCTTATTGTTCAGGCCTGCTATCCTGATAATTTCAACCTATCATTCTAGCGGGGGCAAATATATGATAATTAAATGATTCCGTAAAAATAAAGCCTTAAAATTATCTCAATTTTAAGCTGTAAGTTTGCATTTCCTTAGATTTTACATGGATTTTTCTAATACATTAATATACTGGTACTTACAGAACAAAAGAGACTTACCTTGGCGCAAGAGCAAGGACCCTTATTTGGTTTGGTTATCGGAAATCATATTGCAGCAAACTCGAATTGCTCAAGGAATGGGTTATTATCTCAAGTTTGTCGATGCATTTCCAACTGTTAATGACCTAGCAAATGCTAAAGAGTCGACGGTCTTAAAACTATGGCAAGGTTTGGGGTATTATTCCCGAGCTAGAAACTTGCATTTCTCTGCAAAATACGTTTCCAGAGAATTGAATGGGCAGTTTCCATCTACCTATGATACCATCATTAAATTAAAAGGTGTAGGTGATTATACAGCTTCGGCTATTTCTTCTATCTGTTTTAATGAACCTCAAGCTGTTGTAGACGGAAATGTGTATCGAGTGTTAGCCAGATATTATGGAATTTCTACACCGATAAATTCTTCAAAAGGGATCAAAGAGTTCAAATCTTTGGCTCAATCAGTTATAGATGAATCTCAGCCAGGAGTTTTCAATCAGGCTATCATGGATTTTGGATCTATACAGTGCAAGCCTCAAAATCCGAATTGTGATGCTTGTCCGTTGAGTTCAAGTTGTGTTGCCTTCGAAAAAAATAAGATCAAAGAGCTGCCAGTGAAAGAGAAGAAGATAAAGATCAAAAAGAGACATTTTAACTTCTTGGTGATGATGACGGAGGATCATAAGACCATTTTACAAGAGAGGAAAGGAAAAGGAATCTGGCAAGGATTATATCAGTTTCCGTTGATAGAATCAAATCAAGAACTATCAATAGAACAGCTGATCTCAACTGAAGACTTTCAGAATACAATACCTATTAATAGTAAGGTCTCATTATTTAATCAAGATCTTATCGTTCACAAGCTTTCTCATCAACATTTGTACACAAGATTCTGGATCATCAAATCGGAAAAATCTCATTTGGCTGATGTCTCTTGGAAGGATCTGAACGACTATGCAGTTCCTGTTTTGATCTCTAATTTCCTGGAGAAATTCGACCGTGAATCGCACTAATTTTTTTAGTACATTTGATTATATATTTATGAGTAAGCTATGTCTGGTACAATCAATAAAGTTATTTTAATAGGTCATCTAGGAGATGAGGTAAAAATGAATTATTTCGAAGGAGGAAACTCTTTGGGAAGATTTCCAATTGCTACAAATGAAAGCTATACCAATAGGCAAACTGGAGAAAGAGTGACTACTACAGAATGGCATAATATTGTTGTTCGAAACAAGCTTGCAGAAACATGCGAAAAGTACCTGTCTAAAGGAGACAAGGTCTATGTTGAAGGTCGAATTAAAACACGTCAGTGGGAACAAGAAGGTCAGAAGCGATATACAACTGAAATTCACGTGAACAATATGACCTTCTTAACTATGAAAAGTGAACCAGGAACTGCTCCTGCAACACCCAATACGGTAAGTCAGCCAAAAGCACCAGAAACAAAATCCATTATGGATGATGATGACGATTTACCATTTTAAGTTGAACTAAATCTTAGAATTTGGATCCTGATCCTGAACCTTTACTATTATTTATAAACACTTTTGGAACCGTTGAGATCATTGAGATAGTGGTCTTGGGATTATTGCTGATTTGTTCTGCCCTGATCTCTGGAACGGAAGTGGCTTTCTTTTCATTATCAAAAACCGAGATCGATTCTTTAGAGGAAGAGTCCAAAGGAGAAAGTCTTGTAGTTGATCTGATCAATAGACCAAGAAAGCTTTTAGCGACCATATTGATCGCAAATAATTTTGTCAATATTCTTATTGTTCTCCTATTTGCCGATCTGAATTTCTTCGACCATATAGAATATGAACTAAATCTTGGCATATTCACTGTCTCAGCGAAATTTATGCTGGAAGTCGTTCTAGTAACTTCGCTAATCTTATTGTTTGGTGAAGTACTACCAAAGGTATATGCATCAAGAAAAGCCATGCAGTTCTCTTCATTTATGTCGAGACCTATTAAGCTCCTGAATGTTATTCTATCTCCAGTAAGTTTTGTGCTTAGAAGATTGACAAGATTCATTGAAAACCGATTTGGGAATACAAATTCCAACTTTTCTGTTGAAACCTTATCTCAAGCCTTAGAGCTTACATCTGATGATGCTACTACCAAGGATGAGCAAAAGATATTGGAGGGAATTGTCACTTTTGGGAGCACCGAAACTGTGCAAATCATGAAGCCAAGAATTGACATTTTCGCCCTATCGGATGATGAGCCTTTTGATCAGGTTTTGGATAAGATCCTGAAGAATGGATATTCAAGAAATCCAGTTTATCATGAGTCTATAGATAATATTATTGGGGTTCTGTATGCAAAAGATCTTCTCGCTCATTTGAATAAGAAAACTTTTAAATGGCAAAAGATATTAAGAGAACCTTTCTTTGTTCCTGAGAATAAGAAATTGGACGATTTATTGGATGATTTTAGAGAGAGAAAAAACCACTTAGCTGTTGTCGTTGATGAATACGGAGGGACAAGTGGGATTGTTACTCTGGAAGATGTCATTGAAGAGATCGTGGGAGATATCAATGACGAGTTTGATGATGATGACCTGTCTTACTCAAAGATCGATGCCAACAATTATATTTTCGATGGTAAGATTACCATCAAAGACTTTTGCAAGATCCTTGACGATGACAATGAAGAAAGTTTTGAGGATGTGAAAGGAGAATCGGAAACGATCGCTGGTTTTATTTTAGAGATTTCTGGTCGTTTCCCGAAGATTGGAGAGAAAATAAAATTCGAGAATTATACGTTTACCATAGAAGCCTTAGACAGAAAAAGGATCAAACAATTAAAAGTAACGAGAAAGGTCAATGCGTAAATTAATTATAATTCTATTGATGGTATGTATGTCGTGCGGAGAGGAAACTTTACCAAAACCAAAGGCATTTTTATCGCTTCAATACAATCCTTCAACTTATAAGGAACTCTCATTGCAAAGACCTTATTCTTTTGAGGTTTCTTCGAATGCACTTGAGAAAGATGAGCCTAAGAAATGGATAAAGATCCAATATCCAAGGTTAAGTGCATCCTTAGATATTACCTATAGAAAGATAGATGATAATCTGAGAGAATTGATCGTTGAATCTGAAAAATTAGTGTTTAAACATGCAGTAAAAGCAGAGCAGATCACATCTAATAATTATACCAATGACAAGCTAAAAGTGTATGGAACCATCCATGAAATAACTGGAAATGCCGCCTCTCAAATACAATTTCATCTAACGGATAGCATTAACCATTTTGTTAAGGGAGCCTTGTATTTTGACACAAAACCTAATTATGATTCTATCCTTCCAGCCGTGGCATATGTTAAGGAAGATATCCTAAGAATTATTGAGACTTTTGAATGGAAGGAAGATTAGGCTTCCATTTTTACTTTTCTACTCTGCAGCCATAAATAAAATTGCACTCCGAATAACAAAGCACCAGATAACAAATGTACTGCTTGAGTTCCTAACGGAATTTCTGCGTAATACATTAGAATACCAGTTATTGTTTCCAGGAATAATAAGACTAAAATCCAATTTACAAGTTTATAGCCCAAGTTCTTGATTTGGTTCAAATAGAACATTCCAAGGTTCACTAGGACAATGGCAATCGTAAATGATCTGTGGAAATAAAACTTCCAATTGGGGTCCATTAAAGAGTATTCTTTATTTTCAAATCCATAGAGTTTTACCTGCTCATCTATAAACTGACGGACCTGAGTTCCCATTGCGATCTGAATCAAAGAGAATATAACCGAAACGATCAAGAGCTTATTAAATAATGAATGGTATTTATACACAGATTTTCTTTCGGTGACCATAAAAAGCAGTCTTAGGATCAAGGCAATGATTAATAAACCTACCACCATGTGAATAGTGATCATTGTGGGTTTTAAATTGGTGTCTACAACAATCTTACCAAGCACGGCTTCAACAAGCATCAAGAAAAAAGCACCTCCAGCTAAAGGTAGTATCCATTTATTCTGTCTCCTATTCTTAAAGGAACCATACAACAAAAAGAGAAAGATAAAACCAGAAACAACAGTTACCAAACGATTGATATATTCTGTCCATGTATGGAACTTATTGAATTTTGCGTAATCGTGTTTTGTGTATTTCTCCCAATTCGTAGGGTTAAATTCTACGCCAGTTCTTACTTCCTTTTCTGCAACATATAAAGCTTGATCTTTAACGATGATCATTCCTTCGTTATAAGAGCTGTTTGGTTGCCAAATGATCTGTTCTTCACTGGTTGGAGGTATATAATATCCGAAACACTTAGGCCAATCAGGACAGCCCATTCCTGAACCTGTCATTCTCACGAAAGAGCCCGCCAAGAAGATCAGATACAAACTAGCTAATGTTATTTTTACAACAGTGGGAAATCGTTTTGTCATGGTCCTAAAAATATGGGCAAAGATACGCCAAAATGAAAGAAAAAAGGCCTCTCGATAGAGAAGCCTTTTCTTTATAATGAGTACAAATAGTTACTTTTCTGAAACCACAGTTTCTGACTCGGTGGCAGAATAAAGATCTCCACCAGCTATTCCGTTGATGAAGGTGATTAAATCTTCTTTTGAGGTCTTATTTGCATCAAATGCAATTGTTGCTAGACTATCTTGGAATACAACTTTTGCCTTTGCGACACCGTCTTTCTTTGACAATTTTGATTCGATGGTTTTTGCACATCCAATCTCACAGGTCATACCCGAAATATTCAATGAAACATTTTCTATTTTGGCAATAGAAGCTTCAGTGTTCACCACTTCTTTTACTTCTTTCTTTTCTTCATTTTTACAAGCTGTAAATCCGATTGTTAGAGCGAATAATAGAGCAAATATCTGTTTTGATTTCATGATTGTTTTTTACAATTGTTTGATTGTACAAAATTATACAATTCTGTATTCATAAAGGAATAATTGTCGGACTTTTGCATTGATTTTAACTCTTGTTATGAGCGATCAGCATAAAAAATGGATTTACCTTGGAATTCTAGCATTGGTTTGGGGAAGTTCTTTCATTTTAATGAAAAAAGCATTGATTGGATTGACTCCTGTTCAAATCGGTGCTTTACGCATGTTGATTGCTGGAATATTTCTACTGTCGATCGGATTTAAAAGCATTCGATCCATTCAGAAAAGACATTGGAAACATATAATTACGACGTCCATATTAGGAACGTTTATGCCTGTGTTCTTGTTTGCCTATGCCATCAATT
>CAZDKB010000125.1:0-6299 GCA_964505885.1 uncultured Flavobacterium sp. | reverse complement strand
ATTGGTATGTCGGTGGATGCAAACGTAATCATCTTCGAACGTATCAAGGAGGGACTTTTCAAAAAGAAAGGATTAAAGCAATCTGTAGAAGAAGGATTTAGTATCAAAGGAGCCTTATCAGCAATTATTGATGCCAATATTACTACCTTACTGACAGGGGTGATTTTATATGTATTCGGAACAGGTCCAATTAAAGGATTTGCTTATACTTTAATCTTAGGTATCATTACCTCTTTCTTAACTGCAGTATTCATTACGAGACTATTTATTGATGGTCATTTAGCAAAAGGAAAGAACCTTACTTTCAATACTTCTATTTCTAAAGGTTGGTTCCAGAATATCAATATCGAATTCTTACGTAAAAGAAAGATCGCATACTTCGTTTCTGGTGCAATCATCTTAGGTGGTATTGCTTCTATTTACTTTAATGGATTGAAGCAAGGTGTTGACTTCAAAGGAGGTCGTTCATTTGTAGTTCGTTTTGACAAAGCGATGAATGCTACTGAAGTTGCGGGAACATTAAAAGATGCTTTCGGAACTGCTCCAGAAGTAAAAACATATGGAGGTGATAATCAATTAAAGATTACAACCGTTTACCGTATTGATGAGGAAGGAAAAACAGTAGATGACGAAGTTCAAAACTCATTATATGAAGGATTGAAGCCTTACTTAAAAGAAGGAACTTCTTACGAGGACTTCAAGCCTGGATTTGAGAAAGCTGAAGGTCAAAATGGAATCATGAGTTTCATCAAAGTAGAGCCAACGATTGCCGATGACATCAAGACTTCTGCAATCTATGCAGTAATCGGATCCTTACTTGTGGTATTCCTATACATCTTATTAAGATTCCGTAGAATCTCATTTAGTTTAGGAGCTGTAATTGCAGTATTCCACGATGTATTGATCGTATTAGGAATCTTCTCGATCTTCTACAAAGTAATGCCATTTGATATGGAAATCGGACAATCATTCATTGCAGCAATTCTAACCGTAGTTGGTTACTCCTTGAACGATACCGTGGTTATCTTTGACAGAATTCGTGAGTTCGCTGGAATTCATACGAAGTGGGCTTATACTGAGGTTGTAGATAAAGCATTGAGTAGTACTTTAGGAAGAACTATCAATACTTCTTTAACTACCTTATTAGTAATGCTAGCAATCTTCTTATTCGGTGGAGACTCTATTAAAGGATTTATGTTTGCTTTGATCGTAGGTGTATTAGTAGGTACTTATTCATCTCTATTCGTAGCAACTCCAGTGATGTTCGATACTTCTAAAAAGAAAGAATCGGCTAAAAAATAAAAGAAAACAATTCTTATGGTAAACCGTTTTACACATACTGTTTTTCAGTGTTCGTAAAACGGTTTGTCTTTTCATAAAGAGCAAAGTAGAATGCAATCTATCCAATTACATGATCTAACCTTTCAACCTTATATTTCTGAGGAAGAAATTGCAGAGATCGTTTCTAAATTGGTCTATCAAGTAAGTCTTGATATAGATAAAAATGAGATTCCTGTTTTTGTTGGAATCTTAAATGGCTCTTTCTTATTTGCTTCTGATTTTATCAGACAATACCCTGAAAATTGCGAGGTCTCTTTTGTAAAATTAAATTCTTATGCAGGGACAGAATCAACAGAGGTTGTGAATGAACTCATAGGAATGACAGACGACCTGACAGGAAGAACTGTTGTTATTCTAGAAGATATTATAGATACAGGCGGAACATTGCACAAAATCTATGATATCTTTAAAGACAAAAATGTAAAAGAACTGAAAGTAGCTACTTTGTTCTTTAAACCGACCGTTTATAAAAAGGAACTTCCAATTGATTATATTGGTAAGAGTATTGACGACAAGTTTATTGTTGGATACGGTTTAGATTACAACGGCTTAGGAAGAAATCTTCCAGCAGTATATCAACTAAAAGATCAATAAAAAACGAATGAAAAATATTGTATTATTTGGACCTCCAGGAGCAGGTAAAGGAACACAAGCAGATATATTAAAAGATAAATATAACTTAGTACATATCTCAACGGGTGTTGTATTCCGTTTTAACATTAAGAATGAAACAGAATTAGGAGTTCTTGCGAAGAAATATATCGATGCTGGAGATCTAGTTCCGGATGAAGTTACCATCAATATGTTGAAGGATGAAGTGAACAAAAACTCGGATGCGAATGGTTTTATCTTTGACGGATTTCCAAGAACTCAATCTCAAGCAGAAGCTTTAGACGCTTTCTTATCTGAAAAAGAAACGAAAATTGATGGAATGATCGCTCTAGAAGTTCCTGAAGATTTATTGGTTGAACGTCTTTTAGAAAGAGGAAAAACGAGTGGAAGATCTGATGATACAGATGAAGACAAGATCAGAAACCGATTTAAAGAATATAATACAAAAACAGCAATCTTAAAGGATTTCTATCAGGCTAAAGGAAACTACTACGGAATAGACGGAGTAGGTTCTATCGAAGATATTACTGATCGCCTTACACAAGTTTTTGATACTTTATAAAGGTTTTAGTTTAGTTGTTTAGGTCTTTTACTACTCAACTAAACGAATAAACAAATCCACAAATAAACAACTAAAATGAACGAAGATTTGAAATTAAAAGGAGAACAGCCAGTGGCTGTTAGGTATTTTCAGATCTGATAATTTTAAAAAGAAATGACCGAAGGCAACTTTGTCGACTATATCAAAATATTCGCTTCTTCTGGAAAAGGAGGACGTGGTTCTGCCCATTTACACAGAGAGAAATTTGTGCAAAAAGGCGGACCCGATGGTGGTGATGGTGGTCGCGGAGGTCATGTGATTGTTCGTGGTAATAAAAATATGTGGACACTTTTCCACATGAAATTTAAAAAGCACTTCAAAGCAGAGCATGGTGGCGACGGTGGTAAAAGCAGAAGTACTGGAAAAGACGGTGAAGATGTGTATATCGATGTTCCTTTAGGAACTATTATCCGAGACGGAGATAGACAAGAGATCTTGTTTGAAATTACTGAAGATACCCAAGAAAAGATCTTGGTTGAAGGAGGAATGGGCGGACGAGGAAACTGGCATTTCAAATCATCTACCAATCAAACTCCAAGATATGCTCAGCCTGGAATCGACGGAAAAGAAGGTTGGTTTCAAATAGAATTAAAGATCCTTGCTGATGTAGGTCTCGTTGGGTTTCCAAATGCAGGTAAATCTACTTTACTTTCAGTGATTACAGCTGCAAAGCCGAAGATCGCCGATTATGCATTTACCACCTTAAAACCTAATCTAGGGATTGTAGAATACAGAAATTATCAGTCCTTCGTAATGGCCGATATCCCTGGAATCATTGAAGGGGCTGCAGAAGGAAAAGGATTGGGTCATCGATTCTTAAGACATATCGAACGTAATTCTACCCTACTCTTTTTGATTCCAGCTGATAGTGATAACATCTCGAAAGAATATGAGATCTTATTGAATGAGTTAAAGAAACACAATCCAGAATTGTTGGACAAACAGCGATTACTTGCCATCTCAAAATCTGACATGCTTGATGAAGAATTGATGGAAGAATTAAAAGCTGAAATCCCGAATGACATTCCTTACTTATTCATTTCTTCAGTTGCACAGCAGGGTCTTACTGAACTCAAAGATAAACTGTGGGAAATGCTCAACTAATTTTTTAGAGCAATCTTGATAGGTAACTTATATTCAGTAGTAACCGGAACCTCTTTCTTTACCGCAGCAACTATTTTTGGAAGATCCATTATCGCTTTCTCTATCATTGCTTTAAAATCGGGAATCTCTTTATAGATATTTTCGGATGCCTCTATGGATCGCAAAGTCACAGTTCCTTTTGCGTCTATCCTAATAACTACATAAACAGTTTCATTTAAAGAACTCTTTACCTTTATATCCTCTTCACCCAAACTCTTTTCAAAGGAATTACTTACCTCCTCATAAAAGCATTGTGTTTTCTCCTTTTTATCGATCAATGAATTGCATTTACCCAGCGATGGTGGAAGGTCTACAGACGTTGTATCTAACTCTGGATTAATCTCTTTAAAATCATTCTTTCTCTTGAATGAAAAGTAATCACAGGAGTTAAAAACAAGCAATGCAAAGAATAAGATCAGGTATCTCACAGAGAATTCAAATTGATGCTCTGAAATTACTAAATTTTATCCTTTTGATCTTATTCAACATCAATTGTTAACGGAACAGAGAATTTAACGGCCATGGCCTTTCCTTTTGTTCTGCCAGGCTTGAACCTCGGAAGCTTTTTAAGTACACGTTTACATTCCTTTACCAATCTTGGATGTGGAGCCTTAACTTCAATATCTTCTACCCTTCCTTTTCTACTGATCTTAAACATCATTGTAATTTTCTTTCTACCCGGAGAAAGATCCAATTTCTGTGGAAGATCTACATTGAAGTTTTGTGCAATATGCTTCTGAACATTGATTACAAAACATTTTTTCTGCTCTTTCTGATCTCCTTTGCAACCAGGATATACAGGAACTTGCTCAATGATACGGAAGTCAACTTCAGATTCTTCAGAAATGTAATCAACCTTTTCTTGAGCTGTTAGTGTAAAAGTTAATGAAACAAATAAGGTGAAAATCAAGACTCTTAGATTCTTAATCATATTGAATAATTTTCAGTAAAAATATGAATAATTGTTCAAGACCACTTATAAAAAATTGTAACAAAAAGCGCTTTGTTGCGTTTCATAGATACAACAATCATCCATGGAGATCTTTTTAGTTTTTTTAGGACTCATTTTTATGATCCTAGGCATTATCGGTGCCTTTCTACCTGTATTGCCCGGACCCATTACTGGTTGGGTAGGACTCCTGATCTTACATTTGACCAAAACCATCCCTCAAGACTGGACTTTCCTCGGGATCACTTTATTTATAGCGGTACTTATCTATATCCTTGACTATATCATACCCGCTTTAGGAACCAAGAAATTCGGAGGGAGTAAATACGGAATGTACGGAACAACTATTGGGTTGTTAGTAGGACTCATCTTCTTCCCTCCTTTCGGAATTATTATCGGTCCCTTTGTGGGTGCATTTATTGGTGAGATGATGTTCGATAGCAAAGACTCGGGAAGAGCCTTTAAAGCAGCAGAAGGATCTTTTATTGGGTTTCTATTTTCAACCGGACTCAAATTTATTACCGGACTCATCTATTTAGGTCTTTACCTGTCCATTCTCTGGGATCACAAATCAGCCTTTTTTTAGAGCAAAAAAAAAGCAACCCGAAGAGGGAAGCTTTCCATTGGTTAACAAAACCGCGGTACTTTTACGAAAGTACCAAAACAACACAACTATGCTGTTTCAAAACAGCCCTCAAATATAGAGGTTATTTTTAAGCCTGCATAAGGTTTTTTCTTTTTTATGCATTCCTCTCTTTTGACTTATTGATTATCTTTGCGGCTTAAATTGATCGAATTAAATAAACGAACATGCAATTATCAGAGCAAGAAGTTGTAAGACGAGAAAAACTAGCCAGATTACGTGAGATAGGAATCAATCCCTATCCAGCCAATTTATATCCTTTAGACACAAACTCCACAGAGATCAAACAGGAATATGAAGAAGGTAAAAAAGTAGTAATCGCTGGTCGATTAATGTCACGTCGTATTCAAGGAAAAGCTTCCTTCGCTGAATTGCAAGATTCTGAGGGTAGAATTCAAGTTTATTTTAATAGAGATGAGATTTGTACCGGAGAGGACAAGACCTTATACAATGAAGTTTATAAAAAACTTTTAGATATTGGTGATTTCATCGGTATTGAAGGTGAGTTATTCACCACCAAAGTGGGAGAGAAAACTGTTATGGTAAAAAACTTTACACTTTTGAGTAAAGCCTTAAGACCTTTACCGCTTCCAAAAACAGATGCTGAAGGTAATACCTATGACGAGTTTAATGATCCGGAATTAAGATACCGTCAGCGTTATGCAGATCTAACGGTAAATCCTCATGTGAAAGAAGTGTTTGTAAAAAGAACAAAACTGTTCAATGCTATGCGCTCTTTCTTTAATGATGCAGGATATTTTGAGGTAGAAACACCAATCTTACAACCCATTCCTGGTGGAGCTGCGGCTCGCCCGTTTATCACTCACCATAATTCTTTGGATATTCCTTTATATATGAGAATTGCCAATGAGTTGTATTTAAAACGATTGATTGTTGGTGGATTTGATGGAGTTTATGAATTCTCAAAGAACTTCAGAAACGAAGGAATGGACAGAACTCATAATCCAGAGTTTACCGCTATGGAAATCTATGTAGCTTATAAAGACTAC
>CAZDKB010000124.1:0-6344 GCA_964505885.1 uncultured Flavobacterium sp. | reverse complement strand
CGGACCGCAGAATCAGTAACCTCAGTCGCCAAAACAATAGGTCGAGAGCTAAGCAACACCATCTTTTGAACAAATTTCATTTTGTTATTCAAGGGCATTTTTAATCTCTTAAATAACTTATAGACCATTTTAGATCCGACAAATTCATGGGCATGGAAGGTCCATCCCACTTTCTTGTGAAATCGTTTTGTTGGAGCTTTTCCAATATCATGCAATAATGCAGCCCAACGCAACCAGACGTCTTCCGTATTTCTTGAGATATTATCTACCACTTCTAAGGTGTGATAAAAATTATCTTTATGTCTTTGACCTTCAACTTCTTGAACTCCTTTAAGATCAATTAATTCTGGAAGTATTCTATTTAGTAAATCTGTTTTGTCAAGCAATAAAAAACCAATCGAAGGAATAGGAGCATCTAAGATCTTATTTAATTCAACTACAATCCTTTCTTTGGTTATGATCTCGATTCTATGAGAGTTTCTTTTGATAGCATTAAAAGAGGCTTCTTCAATTTGAAAATTCAATTGTGTAGCAAATCGGATTGCCCTCATCATTCTTAAAGGATCATCAGAATAAGTAACATCTGGATCTAAGGGAGTTCTAATAATGCCATTTTCAAGGTCACTCATCCCTTGAAAAGGATCTATCAGATCACCAAAATTATGTTCATTAAGGCTCAAGGCCAGTGCATTTATTGTAAAGTCTCTCCTATTTTGATCATCTTCTAAGGTTCCAGCTGAAACCTCCGGATTTCTACTTTCTTCAGAATAAGATTCCTTTCTAGCACCTACAAACTCTAATTCGATCTCGTTAAACCTTAACATAGCTGTACCATAGGTCTTAAAAACCTGTACTTTAGGCCTATTCGGAAGTAAACTAGCAACCTTTTTTGCCAGTTGAATTCCATTTCCAATAGTTACAACATCAACATCTTTTGCATTACCACGCTCCAAAATAAAATCGCGTACAAACCCACCTATTACATAGGTTTCCAGTCCTAATTCTTTAGAAGCCTGAGCGATAATAGAGAAAACTTTAGAGTTTAAAGCTTGTTTATAATTTGTTGATCTTTCCTTCAAAATAGAGATTGCTTTCTAGGTCGGGGCAAATTTAGGGCTAAAATCTTTCTTGAAAAAAAGATTGAAGAATTGGAGTTACTTCTTCTTTGCAACTGTAGCAAACTGCATATAGAAAATATCAAGCTGGGTAAAGAAGAACAAAATATTCCAAAGAATTGCAAAGGGCACATAGGCAAAAGATTTGGTCCTATTGATCCCTTTCATTCTTTGTACAGAATAGCCATTTTCCTCCCACAATCTTCGAATACTTTTCTTTGTAAAGAAGCGATAGTGCGTAATATCTAAAATTCGATCATCAGCATATTTCCAATCTCTTTTAAATAAGACGTGAAATAAATTCTTGGCATATCTAACATTGGGAATTGAAGAAATGAAAACACCATCCTCCTTTAGTTTTGATTTGAGTTTCTGAATATCATCCCAAGGTTCTGTCAGATGCTCTATAACATCATTCATTACGATTACATCAAATGAATTATCAGGAATCTCTGATAGTTTGGCATCAATAGTTCCATGAAAAACCTTGGTCAGGCCTTTGGCTGCAATCTTTGCCGATTCTGGATCAGGTTCTATTGCCCAAGTTTCCTTGCCCTGTTCTGTTAATAATGCAGAAAACTTACCCTCGCCGCATCCCACTTCCAAAATCTTTTGCGCATCATTTGGAATAAACTGCAACATCTCTAGACGTGCATTAGCGTAGTATGATTTGTCTTTTAAATGTTCTGCCATTATGCCTTATTATAATTCATTGAATTCGGACTTAGCCATGTTCTTTTTATCAAACTTCTAAAATAGTATCGGACAATCTTAGCCCACAAATATACATTTAATCTCATTTTTGGAATAAAGAAGAATATCAAACCAAAAATGGCAAATATAAACTTGATGAAAATATTATATATCACAAGAACAGTCAGGGATAAAAACTTCTCTAGTCCCTTAAAATGATTGACAATATAAACGTGCTTAGATATTTGTGATTCGGTCTTTGTGAAGCTCGCCGTTTTGAAATTAATTCTTGAAGACCCACCATGATTATGAATAATCTCAACGTCTTCTAATACAGTAACCTTTCCATTGGAATCATGCACTCTTTTCGAAAGATCCATATCTTCAAAATACATCCAATAGTCTTCATTCCAACCTTGGATTGTATCAAACCAATCTTTGCTCATTAGCACCAGAGAACCCGAAACCCATTCTGTAAAGAGAATATTATTTTCTCTCAAGGGATTATTGTTTGAAAACAGCTTGGCAATCGCTCTCAAAAAGCCGAATAAAGTAAATAAGGTCAGGAATTTTCTATAACTCTTTTCATAAGTTCCATTAGGCCTTCTTTGTTTGCAAGAGACAATCCCTGATGTTGGATGTTGTTTCGCATATTGCCATATCTTGCTTACAGCCTCTGAGTTGGCAATCGTATCTGGATTTAAGAACATTAGATAATTTCCGTTCGCTAGGGATGCTCCAAAATTACATCCATTGGCAAAACCATTATTCCCAGAGTTTTCAGCAAATCGCACCCAATCAAATCTTTGTTTGAAATTGTCTAGAATACCATCATTAGATTGGTTGTCCACAACAATTACTTCATGTGAAAAAGACTCAGAAGTAAAACTCAAAGAATCCAAACAATTCTCTAAATGTTTCCAACTTCTGTAGTTGACAATAACTATGGAAATATCCTTACGAACTTTGCTTTTTGCCATTTCTACGATGCTTCTGTTTCAAATTCCAAAGCTTGATATATCTCACCAAAACTCCATATGATAATGCAAATGAGATCACAAAACCGTAGAACCCATCTAAGAATCCTAATTTAACAAAATAATGCTTGATAAATCTAGCTGCAGGCTTAATGATCAAATGGAAAGGAGTTACCATTGCCCCTCTATCGAATAGTTCCTCAGCTTTCAAAGCGGAATGCTGATTTAACTTGACAATATACTTGTCGTAATGAATATAAGAATAATGCAATATCCTATTTTTTAATACCCCAAGTTTACCCTGTGGTTTTATTTTTTCGTGAACCTTCCCTTCATAACGGCAAAACTTACGATTAAATACTCTAATAAGTTTATCATTTTGAGTTCCTGTATATCTCATCTTCTTTCCTTTGAAGAAGAAAATCCTGTAGATATAGAAGCCTACTAGTTCTTTCGCATTGTCTATAGCCTCTCTAATTTCATTTTGAAGATCCTCAGTAAGCACTTCATCGGCATCGATCCAAACGATCCAATCGTGAGAAGCTTGATCTATTGCAAAATTCTTTTGTGAAGAAAAATCGTCAAACCGTCGCTGCAACAATTTGGCATTCGACTTCTTGACGATTTCAACTGTCTGATCTGAACTATAAGAATCAATCACAATGACCTCATCTGCGAACTGAGCCGATTTCAATGAATTTTGGATTCGCTCCTCTTCATTTAAGGTAGGGATGATCGCAGTGATCTTTGTCATAGATAATTTTTGTTAAACAGCTACATCATACTCACGTAGCGCATCGTTTAAAGACGTTTTTTTGTTTGTGCTTTCCTTTCTTTGACCAATAATCAGAGCACAAGGAACGTTGTATTCTCCTGCCGCAAATTTCTTGGTATAACTTCCAGGAATTACAACCGACCTTTCTGGAACATAACCTTTCATTTCAACAGGCTCATCACCAGTCACATCAATGATCTTAGTACTCATTGTCAATACAACATTAGCGCCAAGAACGGCTTCTTTACCTACTCTTACACCTTCAACTACGATGCATCTTGAACCTATAAAAGCACCATCTTCAATAATTACAGGAGAGGCTTGTAATGGTTCTAATACACCACCTATACCTACTCCACCTGAAAGATGTACATTCTTTCCTATTTGAGCACAGCTTCCAACAGTTGCCCATGTATCAACCATGGTTCCTTCATCTACATAAGCACCAATATTAACGTAACTTGGCATTAAAATAGTACCTGATGAAATATAAGCACCATGTCTAGCAACTGCATTAGGAACAACTCTTATTCCTCTTTCTTCATAATTTCTCTTTAATGGAATCTTATCATGGTACTCGAAAATCCCTGCTTCTAAGGTTTCCATTTTTTGAATTGGAAAATAAAGAACAACGGCTTTTTTCACCCATTCATTTACCTGCCACCCATCTTCTTTTGGCTCAGCTACACGAAGTGTACCTTCATCTAAAAGATCAATCACTTTTCTAATTGCAGATGTTGTAGATTCTTCGCTTAATAAGGAACGATCGTCCCAAGCCTTTTCAATAATTTCTTGTAAAGAGTTCATATTTATTTTCAACTTTTTAAGTGGATTCTTTGTTAGTAATTAAGGCTACAAAGATATCATGGGAATCACTCTTAAAATGCGAAGATACATTTTTTAAACAGATAAAAGCTGCTTGTTTAAATTCCTTATTTTTGTCTAAATTCTTAGAGAATGGCGAGATTGTTAGCTATTGATTTTGGGCTCAAAAGAACAGGGATTGCAGTAACTGATGAACTTCAGATTATTGCCTCTGGATTGACCACTGTAAATACCGATGAATTAATCCTCTTTTTGGAGGATTATACCAAGAAAGAACCTGTAGAAAAATTCATCATTGGAAAACCCAAACAAATGAATAATGACGACAGCGAGAGTGAAATTCACATCCAAAAATTCATAGAAAATATTACACGGAAGTTACCCAATATTCCTGTAGAAAGAGAAGATGAAAGGTTTACTTCAAAACTTGCTTTCCAAACTATGATCGATAGTGGATTAAAGAAAAAGCAACGCAGAAATAAAGGTCTCGTTGATGAGATTTCTGCTACAATCATCCTTCAGTCTTACCTTTATAAAAGCTAGGTCTTATTCTTTAGAGTTCCTCTATTTTGTAGATCAAACTTTTCAACCTTAACTTTTAAGTTCTCAGTTCCAGTTCGTACTTTTGCAGCCTTAAACCCATTGTATGATATTACCAGTTGTTGCATACGGAGACCCTGTCTTAAGAAAGGTAGCTAAAGAGATTGATGCGGATTATCCAAATCTTGAGGAGTTGATTGCCAACATGAAGCAAACTATGTATAACGCTTCTGGTGTAGGTATTGCTGCACCACAAATCGGGAAATCGATTCGAATTTTTATTATAGACGCTACTCCTTTTGCTGAAGATGAAGAGCTTTCAGAAGGAGACAGAGCTCAATTAAAAGATTTCAACAAGGTTTTTATCAACCCGAAAGTGATCGAAGAAGAAGGAGATGAATGGGCCTTTAATGAAGGGTGCTTGAGTATTCCAGACATTAGAGAAGATGTATTCAGACAAGAGTCTGTCACTTTTGAATATCAAGATGAAAATTTTGAAAAACACACACAAACCTTAACCGGAATTGCTGCGAGGGTTTTTCAACATGAATATGATCACCTAGAGGGAATATTATTTACAGACAAACTTTCTTCACTCAAGAAAAGGATCATCAAAAAGAAATTAGAAAAAATATCATTAGGAAAGATCAATGTAGATTACAGAATGAAGTTTCCTAATTTAAAAAGACGTTAATGGAATTTAATAAAATCATTGCTGTTTCAGGGAAGCCTGGACTATATTCAGCTGTTTCTCAGACAAAAACAGGATTCATCGTGGAGTCTCTGACTGAAAAGAAACGCTTTCCAATTGCAAATACAAATAATGTAAGTTTATTGGAAAATATCGCTATTTATACTTACGAGGAAGAAGTTCCTTTATTGACTATTTTCAAAAGCATTTTTGAAAAAGAAGAAGGTAAAGAAGCTATCAGCCATAAAGAAAGCGGAAATAAATTAACAGCCTACTTTTCAGAGATCCTTCCAGACTTTGATGAAGATAGAGTATACACTTCGAATATCAAGAAGGTAATTCAGTGGTACAACATTTTAGTGAAAGCCGGATTGGATTTTTCTAAAGTTGAATTGACCCAAGAAGATACTGAGGAAGCATAAATGAATACTAGAGATCAGCAATTAGAAGCTTTTAATAGACTTTTAGACATCATGGATGATCTGAGAGAAAAGTGTCCGTGGGATAAAAAACAGACACTTGAGTCTTTACGTCATTTGACGATCGAGGAGACTTATGAGCTTGCTGATGCTATTCTAGACAATGATCTCGTGGAGATCAAAAAAGAACTTGGTGATCTACTATTACATATTGTATTCTACGCCAAGATAGGATCTGAAAAAAAATCCTTCGACATAGCTGATGTTGCCAACTCTATCTCTGACAAACTAATAGATAGGCATCCTCAT
>CAZDKB010000123.1:0-6573 GCA_964505885.1 uncultured Flavobacterium sp. | reverse complement strand
CTTCTTTGGTTTGAATTTGTTGCTCGAAAGTTGAGTAATAATAAGGAGTAGATGCAGTAAACTCAGCCGCACAGGTATCTACCAATTTGTAGACTCTTTGAATGTTCATTTCCTCACGTTTCTTGTAAACCTGACTTTCTAAACATCCTAACATATGCGCGATCTGACGATCACCATATCCTTTTTGTTTTGCTTCAAGAAGCAATTCTTTATCTAGAGTATCAATCGTATAGGTTGATATTTCTTTCTCTAATTGGAATAACTCTTCATACTGCTTCAAGTACCACATGTCGATCTTCGTGATATCGTAGATCTGACTTAATGGAATTCCCATGGCAATGGCATCATAGATGACAAATACACGATCCCAAGAAGCATGAGTTAGTTTATCAATAATCGTATTGTAGTCTGTATATCCTTTTCCATCAGCTCCTAACCCGTTTCTCTTGATCTCCAGAGACTGAGTTGCTTTATGAAGCGCTTCTTGGAAAGAACGTCCGATTCCCATCACCTCTCCTACTGCTTTCATCTGTAGACCTAAAGTTCTATCAGAACCTTCGAACTTATCGAAGTTCCAACGAGGAATCTTTACAATCACATAATCTAAAGTAGGTTCGAATAAGGCCGAAGTAGATTTGGTAATCTGATTCTCTAGTTCATCTAATGTATATCCGATGGCTAATTTAGTAGCAACCTTTGCAATAGGATAACCTGTTGCTTTACTTGCCAATGCAGAAGAACGAGATACACGTGGGTTGATCTCAATAGCAATAATATCCTCTTTCTCGTCCGGGGATACGGCAAACTGCACATTACATCCTCCCTCAAAGTCACCGATACTACGCATCATTTTGATCGCCATATCACGCATTCTTTGATAAGTTTTATCAGAAAGCGTCATAGCGGGTGCCACTGTAATAGAATCTCCTGTATGAATTCCCATTGGATCCATGTTCTCGATAGAACAGATAATCACAACGTTATCATTCTTATCACGTAATAACTCTAACTCATATTCTTTCCATCCCATCATAGCCTTATCGATCATCACCTCATGAATTGGTGAGATCTCCAGACCTCTACGCAAGTTTTTATCGTAGTCTTCTTCGTTGTAAACGATTGCAGCTCCTGCTCCACCTAAGGTATAGGAAGCTCTAATACATAATGGAAAACCAAATTCCTGAGCGATCTCTTTTCCTTTTAAGAAAGAAGTTGCGGTTGCCTGAGGAGCCATTGGGACACCAATTTTACCCATCAATTATCTAAACTTCTAACGGTATTCCGAAAAATTGATGGCATTGATATCAACACCAATCTGTTTTACGTTAAAGTCGTCCCAAATTCCTTTTTCATCAGCTTCAATACAAAGATTTAATGCCGTCTGACCTCCCATGGTAGGAAGTACAGCATCGATCTGAGGATGTTCTTTTAAGATCTTGACAATAGATTTTGTTGTCAATGGCAATAGGTAGACATGATCGGCCATAGACGGATCCGTCATGATAGTTGCAGGATTCGAGTTGATCAAAATGGTCTCGATCCCATCTTCTCTTAATGAACGTAGTGATTGCGATCCCGAATAGTCAAACTCACAAGCTTGACCAATGATAATAGGACCTGAACCGATTATTAAAATGGATTTTAAGTCTTCTCTTTTTGGCATATTCTCTTACAGTTAGTTCGGTTTGTAAAAATACTTCGATGTTGGGTATAAAAAAAGGTGTTACGTAAAATGTAACACCTTTAATTATTAACAATTGTTAATCATTATTTCTTATGTCTTGTCTCAGATGAAACTGACAATTTCTTTCTTCCTTTCGCTCTTCTTCTAGCTAATACTTTTCTACCATTAGCAGATGCCATTCTCTCCATGAAACCGTGCTTGTTTCTTCTCTTTCTCTTGGATGGTTGATAGGTTCTTTTCATTTCGAATTATCTTATAATTTCTATTTTGTATTTAGCTGAAATTCCGTCTGCTAAAAGCGTTGGCAAATATACAACTGTTTTTACGTATGACAAACCTATTTCGATTTTTTTTAATTTTTTTTTAATCTTTTTCAAATCGACTAATTTTTTCAAGGGTTTTAAGCATAAAATCCTCATCAAAAGTCTTTGATTTAGAATGATATAAACAAAAAATTATTGATCTCTGATTATGCTCTGATGCTAGATGTTTGATGTTTACTATCCTGAAATTGTCAAATGAGTTTTCTTAAAATTGATTGCTAACTATCTAACTTCAAACACCCAACATCCTACATTAACAATTTGTAGACAAATTGTTCACTGTTTTTTCTATTTTTTATTTGTGAGAATTTAGAGAGTTAGTACTTTTGCTCAAACCTAGAGAAACCATGAACAATACCAAATACGTTTTCGTTACTGGAGGCGTAACTTCTTCCTTGGGAAAGGGAATTATAGCAGCATCTTTAGCCAAACTACTTCAACAAAGAGGATTTTCTGTAACCATTCAAAAACTAGACCCATATATTAATGTGGATCCAGGAACCTTAAATCCGTATGAGCATGGAGAGTGTTATGTTACTGATGATGGTGCTGAAACCGACCTTGACCTGGGGCATTACGAACGTTTTTTAAATATTCCTACCTCACAAGCCAATAATGTGACCACAGGAAGAATCTATCAATCGGTGATAGAAAAAGAACGTAAAGGTGAGTTTCTAGGAAAAACAGTTCAGGTGATTCCTCATATTACAGATGAGATTAAGCACAGAGTTCAACTTCTAGGAAACACTGGAGAGTTTGATATCGTGATCACAGAGATCGGTGGAACAGTAGGTGACATCGAATCATTACCTTATATAGAATCTGTTCGTCAATTGTTATGGGAACTTGGAGAAGATAATGCTATCGTTATACATCTTACTTTGGTGCCTTACCTAGCCGCCGCTGGAGAATTAAAGACAAAACCAACTCAGCATTCTGTAAAGATGTTAATGCAGAGTGGTATTAGTCCAGACATCTTGGTTTGTAGAACCGAGCATGAAATTGGGGATAACATCAAAAGAAAACTTGCATTATTCTGTAATGTAAAGAAGGAAGATGTTATCCAATCTATTGATGCCGAAACCATTTATGATGTTCCAAACTTAATGTTAGAAGAAGGATTGGATGAAGTTGTTTTGAAAAAACTACAACTAAGTGCAGAGAACAAGCCACAATTGGCTGCATGGAATGAATTCTTAAAGCGACATAAAAACCCAAAATCTAGAATAGAAATCGGATTGATTGGTAAATATGTTGAGCTTCATGACTCTTATAAATCTATTACTGAGGCTCTAATTCATGCTGGAGCGACTAACGAAACCAAAGTAAAAGTTCGTTGGATCCACTCCGAAGAATTGACACCAGAGAATGTTTCCGAGAAACTAGAAGGACTCAATGGGATTTTGGTAGCGCCTGGTTTTGGTGATCGAGGAATTGAAGGAAAAATCAAAGCGGTGCAATATGCACGAGAAAATAATATCCCCTTCTTTGGAATTTGTTTAGGTATGCAAATGGCCGTTATAGAATTCTCAAGAAATGTTCTTGGATTGGAAGGCGCCAACTCTACTGAAATGAATGAGGAAACTCCTTACCCAGTAATCAGTTTAATGGAAGAACAAAAGAGTATTACGGATAAAGGAGGAACCATGCGTTTAGGGGCTTGGGATTGTGAAATCGACAATAACTCTAAAGTCTTCCAGGCCTACAATAGCGAAATGATCAGTGAAAGACACAGACATCGTTATGAATTCAATGACGAATTTAAACAACAGATCACAGAAGCGGGAATGCAAACAACGGGAGTAAATCCCAAGACAGGATTAGTAGAAATTGTAGAGATTCCATCTCACCCTTGGTTTGTTGGGGTTCAATATCATCCAGAGTATAAGAGTACCGTTTTAAATCCTCATCCTCTATTTGTTGATTTTGTTGCAGCTTCTTTAAAGCAGTCGAAATAATTAAAGTTGATGACAGAATCTTCTTGGAACGTTGTTTGAACTATCATTAACGACAAAATAAACTATCCTTGTAAATACAAAAACAGGTCTATTTTACTACTTTTGTCATCGGTTTTACGAAACCTCAGATAAAAAGTCGTGACAATCTGACATTAAAACTTATGGAGCAAAAAAAATTCGATTTTACTTCCTTTATTGGAATGATCCTTTTAGGAGCCATCCTCGTATGGTGGATGAGTACAAATCAACCAGAGCCAACAGAAGACCCTAATACTACCACAGAGCAGGTCGTTGACTCAACAAAAAATACAAATACAACTGCACCCACAAACTTGATAAGTCCTGTAATCAATGATTCTATCAAGAAAGCAGCTATGCAAAGTCAATATGGTTACTTCGCTTATAGCGCGCTGAATGGGACGGCCGGAACAACAGAATTAGAAAATGAGCTAGTTAAGCTTACTGTAGAAAATAAAGGTGGACAGATCGTAAAAGCACAGCTTAAAGGTTTTAACACCTACGATTCTTTACCAGTTCATTTGATCAAGGATGGCAATGCTTCCTTCAATCTTAATTTTGGTACTACAGATAGCAGGATCCTTAACACAAAAGATCTTTTCTTTATTCCTGAATTCACGAAGAATGGAGACAATCAGGTGCTTTCGATGAAATTGAAGGTTTCAGACACTCAATTCTTAGAGTATCGATATGAAATGAAACCAAATGAGTATATGGTCGACTTTTCGATCAGATCGCAGGGATTAAGCACAGTGATCAACTCATCAAATGAAATCAACCTTGATTGGGATCTAAAAGCCTATAGAAATGAGAAAAGTAGACGTACAGAAAATATGTACTCGAACTTCTATTATAAGAGTGATGGTGAAGTAGATTATCTTTCTCCAAATGATACAGAAGTTTTAGAATCGACCAATTGGGCAGCTTACAAGCAGCATTTCTTCTCTTCAGTTCTTATGTCGGACAAACCTTTTGAAAATGCGACATTAACTTCACAAGATCAGAAAGACATAGAAATCGATTCTGTATTTACCAAATCATATGCCTTCAAAGCTCCACTTGAACTAAGCAGCGGAGAGTTGAACTATAATATGAAATGGTACTACGGACCTAATGACTATGAACTTCTTAGTGAATATAAAGGAACTCAGTTAAACGAGGTAGTTGACCTTGGATGGGGAATATTTGGAACTATCAACAGATGGATATTCAACCCTATTTTTAACCTGTTAACAGGATTCATGGGGAACTATGGTTTGATCATTATTCTAATGACCATTGTTGTCCGTATTTTGATGTCGCCATTGGTTTATAAATCCTATGTTTCAAGTGCGAAAATGAAGGTGATAAGACCTGAACTGAATGAAGTAAATAAGCGATTCCCAGGAAAAGACAATGCATTAAAGCGTCAGCAAGAAACCATGGCTATTCAAAGAAAAGCCGGAGTTAGTATGATGTCTGGTTGTATTCCTGCCTTATTACAAATGCCTATTTTCTTTGCCTTATTCAAATTCTTCCCTTCTAATATTACCTTAAGAGGAAAGAGCTTCTTATGGGCCGATGACCTTTCATCATATGATACGATCTTTAACTTACCTTTTGATATTCCTTTTTATGGAAATCACGTAAGTTTATTTCCAATCCTTGCCTCTGTTGCCATCTTCTTTTATATGAGAATGAACCAAAGTCAGCAGATGAATATGCAAGCACCTCCGCAAGAAGGAATGCCTGACATGGGTAAATTAATGAAGATCATGATCTACTTCTCTCCAGTGATGATGTTATTCTTCTTTAACAATTACGCAAGTAGTTTAAGTTTATATTACTTCATTTCTAACTTGTTAACAATCACAATTATGCTTGTGATTAAGAACTATGTGATTGATGAAGCTAAGATCCATGCTCAGATCGAAGAAAACAAGAAACGTCCTGAGAAGAAAAAGAGCAAGTTTAGACAACGATTAGATGATGCAATGAAGCAAGCTCAAGATCAGCAATCTCAGAGAAAACGATAAAATCATAAAATACTATTAAAAAAGCTGCCTTTAGGCGGCTTTTTTTTTTTGCTCTTAGTTTGATATAAGAGCAGAAAATAGATATTTTTATGCTCTATTATTAATCAAAAAAAATGTTATGAAGAAACTCCTAAGTATTCTGTTTCTAGCATATGGTATGATTGCTGTCCAAGCTCAAGATACCAATGCAAAGATTCCCACAGATCCATCCGTTAAAATTGGAAAATTATCAAACGGACTTACCTATTACGTAAAGAACAATCCAAAACCAGAAAACAAAGTTGAGCTAAGATTGGCTATCAAAGCAGGTTCTATTTTAGAAGATGATGATCAATTAGGATTAGCTCACTTCATGGAACACATGAACTTTAACGGAACCAAAAACTTTAAAAAGAACGAATTGGTAGATTACCTACAGTCTATCGGAGTTAAATTTGGTGCTCACTTAAACGCATATACTGGTTTTGATGAAACTGTATACATCTTACCTATCCCTAGTGATGATAAAGAAAAACTTGAAAAAGGTTTTCAAATTCTTGAAGAAGAACTGCCAAGCCTTGTCTTTCTTCTCATTG
>CAZDKB010000122.1:0-6583 GCA_964505885.1 uncultured Flavobacterium sp. | reverse complement strand
TGGTTAGAGCACCTGACTCATAATCAGGGGGTCGAAGGTTCGAGCCCTTCTGGGTCCACTTTTTTTATGTTTGTAGTTTTCAATAAGGAAAGCTATATTTTCGGTAAAATAGAAATAGTTTCAATTTTTTAATCTGGGGGGATATAAAATGAAGAAAACAAGTTTACTTATACTAATGGTATGCTTATCCATCTCGGTTTTTGGACAAGCACCACCACCTCCACCGCCTCCACCTCCAGGATTACCTATTGATGGCGGAATTTTCTTCCTACTTCTAGCGGGTCTATTTTACGGAGCTAAAAAACTTAAAGACTAGTTGTCTATTGATTGTAATCTAGTTACGTACTTTCCGATTACATCGAATTCTAAGTTCACTACTGTACCAATTTTAAAGTCTTTAAAACCTGTATGCTCTAAAGTGTATGGAATAATTGCAACACTAAAATGGTCTTTTCCAGAGTTCACAACTGTTAAACTCACTCCATTTACGGTGATTGATCCTTTTTCTATGGTAATGTTGTTTAGGCTTGAATCATATTTGAAGGTAAAGTAGGTGCTTCCTTCGGCATCTTTAATATCGGTGCACACCCCAGTTTGATCCACATGACCTTGTACAATATGACCATCGAGTCTATCGCCTAATTTCATGCCTCTTTCAAGATTTACAGATTCGGTTTGAGACAGTCCACCTAAATTTGTCTTATCCATTGTTTCTTTGATCGCAGTAACAGTATAACAGTCATCAACTATTTCAACTACCGTCAAACAAACCCCATTATGAGCAACACTTTGATCAATTTTTAATTCGTGAGTAAAATCACTTTGAATGGTTATATGCACATTCTCTTGATCCTTTTGGATGCTTTTCACCTTTCCCAAGGTCTCTATGATTCCTGTAAACATCTTCTTTAAAATTAGTACTTTTGCGAGGTACAAAAATACGAAGATTAGATTTTAGATTATGAGTAAGGAACAGAAAATAGTTGTTGGGATTTCATTGGGTGATATAAATGGTGTTGGTATTGAAATCATTCTCAAAACCTTTGCTGATAAAAGAATGTTAGACTTTTGCACACCTGTTCTTTTTGGTTCTTCTAAAGTTGTTTCTATCCACAAAAAGGTTCTAAAAATAGACACCCCTACTCAAGGAATCCATGACTTAGATCAGATTGTTCATGGGAAAGTAAATTTATTGAACGTATGGAAAGAAGAAGTTAAAGTAGAAATTGGACAGGCAACAAAAACCGGCGGTGAATATGCTTATAAATCACTTATGTCTGCAACCAAAGCTCTAAGAAAAGGCAAAATTGATGCTTTGATAACAGCACCAATCAATAAAGAAACAATCCAATCTGAAGAATTCAATTTTTCTGGACATACAGAATATCTCGAACATGAGTTAGAAGGAAAGAGTTTAATGATCCTCATGAGTGATGGATTAAGAATAGGGCTTATTACTGGTCATATTCCTATTTCAAAAGTTGCAGAATCAATCACTCCAGAGTTGATAAAAACTAAAGTTGACACAATGCATAACTCGTTAATCAAAGACTTTAATATCAATAAACCTAAAATTGCAATTTTAGGACTGAATCCTCATACAGGAGACAATGGTGTCATTGGATCTGAAGATGATGAATTAATCAGGCCGGTTATTCAGGAGATCAAAGAATCTGGTAAACTTGTTTTTGGACCCTATGCTGCAGATGGATTCTTTGGATCTAAAACCTATCTTCAATTTGATGGGGTATTGGCCATGTATCACGATCAAGGATTAGCGCCTTTTAAGGCACTGTCCTTTGGAAATGGTGTCAACTTTACCGCAGGCCTCAATAAAATCAGAACATCGCCCGATCATGGCACTGCTTTCGATATCGCCGGGAAAGGAAAAGCTAGTAGCGATTCTTTCAAAGAAGCTCTGTTTTCTGCCATTTCCATTCATCGAAATAGAGAGGAATATAAATCCCTCACTGAAAATGTTTTAACTACTAAATCCTAAGATGTTTTTTATCATTAAAATTTAATTGATAATTAAAAGTATTTAGTATATTTGCACGCTCAAATTCGTTCATTCACAATGAAAGATCTAAAGGAATTCAATATTCAGTTTGTAGGATTGAAACTCGGAGATCATGTTTATGAGTATGAAATTGAGAATAAGTTCTTTGAGTCTTTTGGTTTTGATGAGTTTCACAGCAGTAATATCCACGTAAAGTTGATCTTTTCTAAGAAGAACAATTTTTTTGAATTGAACTTTCAAATGAGTGGTTCTGTGAACTTAGACTGTGATGTTTCACTCGAGCCTTATGATCAATCTGTTGAAGGTGATTTTTCTCTGGTTGTAAAGTTCGGACCAGAGTATAATGATGATAACGATGAGATTTTGATTATCCCGCATGAGGATTATCAAATAAACGTAGGTCAATTTATCTATGAACTAGTTGTTTTATCATTGCCAAGCAAACGAGTTCATCCGAAGGTATTGGATGGAACCATGGAATCTGAAGCTCTAAAGAAATTAAAAGATCTAGAAGTAGACAATGAAAACCCTGCGGAAAGCAAGGATGATATAGACCCACGTTGGGATAAATTAAAAGGTTTAATAACAGAAAAAAATACGTAAAATGGCACATCCTAAAAGAAAAATATCTAAGACTAGGAGAGATAAAAGAAGAACTCACTATAAAGCTTCTATGCCTCAGATTGCAGTAGACCCAACAACGGGAGAAGCTCATTTATACCACAGAGCTCACTGGCATGAAGGAAAACTTTACTACAGAGGACAAGTAGTAATGGATGCGAGCGGAGCTGAAGCATAATTTGCTAAGAAATATTAAAAAAACCCTCTTTTTAGAGGGTTTTTTTATGTTTTCAATCTAAATTCATTCATTTTTGCCCTTTTTATTAAAAATTACTAATAGATTTTTTAGTACTTTAGTCGCCTAGTTTGAAGAGGGTAATTAAGAACCAAATCTTTCTTCTAATCAACTACAACTATGACAAAAATAACTGCCGCAATTACAGCAGTAGGGAAGTATGTTCCTGAATACAGACTCACTAACAAAGAGTTAGAAACAATGGTCGACACCAATGACGAATGGATCACTACCAGAACAGGAATTAAGGAACGTAGAATCCTTAAAGAACCAATGCAGGGCTCTTCTTTTATGGCAGTTCGTGCCGCTCAAGATCTTCTTAAAAAATCAAATGTAGACCCAAAAGAGATAGATATGGTACTGGTAGCAACTGCCACTCCAGATCTACCCGTAGCAGCAACCGCAGTTTTCACAGCAACAGAAATAGGAGCAACAAATGCTTTTGCCTATGATCTGCAGGCTGCATGTTCAAGCTTCTTATATGGAATGTCTACAGCAGCTTCTTATATTGAATCTGGTAGATATAAAAAGGTTCTTTTAATTGGAGCTGATAAAATGTCTTCGATTATAGACTATACAGATCGCGCAACATGCATCATTTTTGGAGATGGAGCGGGAGCTGTACTTTTTGAACCTAATGAGGAAGGATTAGGACTGCAAGACGAGTATTTAAGAAGCGACGGAGTTGGAAGAGAATTTTTGAAGATAGATGCAGGAGGATCAATTTTACCTCCCTCAGAAGAAACTGTAAAGAATAAACAACATTTTGTACATCAAGAAGGAAGAACAGTTTTCAAATTTGCTGTTTCCAATATGGCTGATGTAGCTGAAAAAATGTTGACTAGAAATAACTTGGAAAAGAAAGACGTAGATTGGTTAGTAGCACATCAGGCAAATAAGCGAATTATTGAAGCTACTGCAAATCGTATTGAACTAGATTCAGAAAAAGTAATGATGAACATTCATAAGTATGGTAATACTACCTCGGCAACTTTGCCTTTGTTACTTGCCGATTATGAAGGTCAATTAAACAAAGGTGATAATCTAATCTTTGCCGCTTTCGGTGGAGGCTTCACATGGGGAGCTATCTATTTGAAATGGGCATATAATTCAAATTAACAAACACAAATCTAACTACATAATGGACATCAAAGAAATTCAAAGTCTTATCAAGTTCGTAGCCAAGTCTGGCGCTAGTGAAGTAAAACTAGAAATGGAAGACGTTAAGATCACTATTAAGACAGGATCTACAAAAACGGAAACCACGATTGTTCAAGCAGCTCCAGTAGCTGGTGTTCCTGCAATAGCAGCCCCAGCCCCAGCTCCTGCACTAGCAGCAGCTCCTGCACCGGCAGCTGAACCTGCAGCAAGTGACGCAGGAGGAGAAGATACTTCAAAGTATGTAACGATCAAATCACCTATTATTGGTACGATGTATAGAAAACCTTCACCGGACAAACCTAATTTTGTAGAAGTAGGTAGCACAGTAAGCGCAGGAGATACAGTATGTACGATCGAGGCGATGAAGTTATTCAACGAGATCGAATCAGAAGTTTCTGGTACGATTGTGAAAGTGTTAGTAGATGATGCTTCTCCAGTTGAATTTGACCAACCATTATTCTTAGTAGACAAATCATAATTTTATCGAAATCTTGGATTTCGTTAAAGTTCAATTCTTACAATTATGTTTAAGAAGATTTTAATTGCAAATAGAGGTGAAATTGCTCTCAGAGTAATTAGGACCTGTAAAGAGATGGGAATAAAGACCGTAGCAGTTTACTCTACGGCTGATGCTGAGAGCTTGCACGTAAAATTTGCAGATGAAGCTGTATGTATTGGACCTCCTCCTAGTGTGGATTCTTATCTGAAGATGCCAAATATTATTGCTGCTGCCGAAATTACGAATGCTGATGCTATTCACCCAGGTTATGGTTTTTTATCTGAGAATGCAAAGTTCTCTAAATTATGTGAAGAGCATGAGATCAAATTTATCGGTGCTACTGGTGAAATGATCGACCAAATGGGAGATAAAGCATCTGCAAAAGCAACAATGATCGCTGCAGGTGTACCGTGTATTCCAGGATCTGAAGGAATCCTAGATTCTTACGATGAGGCAGAAAAGATTGCGGTTGACATGGGATTCCCTGTAATGCTAAAAGCTACTGCCGGAGGTGGTGGTAAAGGTATGCGTGCTGTATGGAAAAAGGAAGATCTTAGAGATGCTTGGGATTCTGCGAGAATGGAATCGAAAGCTGCCTTTGGAAATGACGGTATGTACATGGAGAAGTTAATTGAAGAGCCAAGACATATAGAAATTCAAGTTATTGGTGATTCTTTTGGTAAAGCATGTCACCTTTCTGAAAGAGATTGTTCTGTTCAGAGACGTCACCAAAAATTAACGGAAGAAACTCCTTCTCCATTCATGACTGATGAATTGAGAGAAAAAATGGGAGAAGCAGCCGTAAAAGCTGCTGAATATATTAAATATGAAGGTGCTGGTACCGTGGAGTTCTTAGTAGACAAACACAGAAACTTCTACTTCATGGAGATGAATACTCGTATCCAGGTAGAGCACCCGATTACAGAAGAGGTAATCAATTACGATTTGATCCGCGAACAGATTCTTGTGGCTGCAGGAGTGCCAATCTCAGGCAAGAACTATACACCACAATTACATTCAATTGAGTGTAGAATCAATGCGGAAGATCCTCATAATGATTTCCGCCCTTCACCTGGAAAGATCACTTCTTTCCATGCACCAGGAGGACATGGTATTCGTCTAGACACTCACGTTTATTCAGGATATATGATCCCACCAAACTACGATTCTATGATCGCTAAATTGATCGTTACCGCTCAAACAAGAGAAGAAGCTATCAACAAAATGAAGCGTGCCTTAGATGAGTTTATTATCGAAGGAATTAAGACAACAATTCCTTTCCATAGACAATTAATGGATCACCCAGATTATGTGGATGGAAACTATACCACAAAATTCATGGAAGATTTCGAAATGGAAGCTTAATAAGTATTTATACTTATATAAAATAATTAAAGAAAGGATATTTGTTTATATCCTTTCTTTTTTTATATTTGAGACTTACATATATTAACTTCAACGAATTAAACGAATATTTTATGTCTGGGGGGATTAAAATAGACGGTATTGATAAGATCATTATCAAACGCCTTGTAGAGGACGCTAGAACACCCGTATTGGGAATAGCGAAAGAAGTAGGAATTTCTGGAGCGGCAATTCATCAAAGACTTCGAAAATTAGAAGATTCAGAATTAATGGTTGGTTCAAGGTTGATCTTGAATCCAAAAGCCTTAGGGTATACAACAACAGCATTTGTAGGAATATTTCTAGAATCGGCTAGCATGTACTCTTCTGCGATTAAGAAACTAAGAGAAATTCCTGAAGTTGTTGAATGTCATTATACAACTGGAAACTGGTCTATCTTTATAAAGATCTTGTGTAAGAATAACGAAGATTTAATGTTCTTATTAAATCACGATATTCAAAGGATCAAGGGAGTCTCTCGAACGGAGACCTTCATATCCTTAGATCAGCAGATTAACAGACAAATAAAGATTTAATAAAAACCCGAACTTATGGTTCGGGTTTTTTTATAAATTAACCTCTAAGTTATTAAAAGATCTTTTCGTGTTCCCTATTAGTCCAAAATTAAAAAGAAACTTAGCCC
>CAZDKB010000121.1:0-6815 GCA_964505885.1 uncultured Flavobacterium sp. | reverse complement strand
CACTAATCACTAATCACTAATCACTAATCACTAATCACTAATCACTAATCACTAATCACTAAATTACTCGAAGGCAAAGTTCAAGAAGATTCCCCGAGTTCCAAATACATTTATAGGTGAGGTCCAAGGGCTATTGGTATTATTGTCGTCTACAATTTCTCGATTCATAGCAAATACACCTCTAATAGAAGGAGAGAACTTGAAGTAGTACAAGTAGATGTCGATCCCAACACCTACTTCATACATGAAATTTCGAGTCCTCATTCTAAATTCTCCAGCGAAGTTGTCGTCTTGATTGTCTTCATTGCTAGAGAAATTATGGTCATAGGAAACTCCCGCCAATACATAAGGTCGAACATTATTCCAGCGATTCGAACTAAATTTTACAACGAGTGGCAAATGTAGATAGGTAGAACCGATCTCACGAACACTATCTCTATCATTTAATAAGGCTGAATTATTATTGAAATAAAGTGTTTTTGAATTACTAATCAACCCTGGTTCAAAACGCAAATTGATGTTCTTATGCAATCTAAGATCCGCGATCAATCCAACGTTAAATCCTGCCGTTGGTTTTACTTCGACAGTAGCACCTGTGAAATTACTCGGTCTGTAATCTATTCTAAAATCGTTTTGATTAAGACCTAGATAAAATCCGTAATGCAATCTTCTCTCATCAAAGATGGGAAGGTTATCTACATTTCGACGATCTCGTTTTGTAAATAATTGAGCCGAGGACGGAATGATATAAATAAAAGTAAATAGTAAGACCAGTAATTTCTTCATGCTATTTTGTTGCCGAGTAGATTGTAGCTACTCCAAATGTCACGGGTTTGTATTCTGTATTGATAAACCCATTTTTTTGTAAAATATTGTCAAAAGCTTCTCCAAAAGGAAAAGTATTTGCCGATTCTGATAAATAGGAATAGGCAACCTTATCTCTAGAGAAAATTTTTCCAATGATAGGTAAAATAAAAGAAGTGTAAAACTTATACCCTTGTTTAAAAGGAAATTTAGTTGGATTGGAAGTTTCGAGAACAACAAAGATTCCACCTGGTTTTAAAACGCGTTTGATTTCGGTCAGACCTTTGTCTAGATTTGCGAAGTTTCTTACTCCGAAGGACACTGTAATCGCGTCAAAGGTATTATCATCAAAAGGCATATTTTCTGAATCACCTACCACCATTTCTATTTTGTCAGACAAATTCGCTTTGGCAATTTTCTGTTTCCCTACCTCCAGCATTCCTGCAGAAATATCCAATCCAGTGATCGTGTCTGGATCTAACTGCGCCATCATCAAAGCTAGATCGCCCGTTCCTGTAGCAATGTCTAATATTTGTTTCGGGTTATTCTTTGAGACCATCTTGGTCACCTTTTTTCTCCAGCTTACATCAATTCCGAAAGAGATCACTCTGTTGAGTCCGTCATACTCTTTAGAAATATTGTCGAACATGGTGGCTACCTGTTCCTTTTTACCGGCGTTAGAATCCTTATATGGCTTTACAACTTTAGACATACTATCCGTTAATCGCTACCACTTCAGAGATTTGATTTGGCAACATTTCTTTCAACATGGTTTCAATTCCGTTCTTTAACGTGGCTGTAGATGAAGGGCATCCACTGCAGGCACCTTGTAAAATTACACTTACAACTTTACTGTTCTCATCGTAGGATTTAAATGCAATATTTCCTCCGTCAGATGCTACAGCTGGTCTAATGTATTCGTCTAAGATATCAACGATCTTCGCAGGTGTTCCTTCAAGGTTAATAGGCTCGGATTTCGCTGTTTCAGATTTGATTTCTTCTTGATTGGGTAATTCCTTAATGATGGTCTTGTTCTCCAAAAGGAAGTTTCTAATAAAAGATCTGATATCTGCAAAAACTTCGTTCCATTCTACAACATCATATTTTGTTATCGAAACATAATTGTTGGAAATGAAAACTTCCTTTACAAATGGAAAGCTAAACAAGGCTTGGGCTAAAGGTGAAGACTTGCTAGCTTCCTCAATATTTTTGTATTCAACATCAGTAGTGGTTAACACTTTGGTTGTTCCAAACTTCATTGCCGCTGGGTTTGGTGTAACCTCAGCATAGACTTCAATAGGTTCTGTTTTTGTAGTGGTCGTTTGTTCGTTTACTGCGGTGTTTCCAGCATTAAAGAAATCCTCGATCTGCTCTCTCACTTCGTTTTGAACATCTTCCCATGATACGATATCGTAACGTTGAATAGCGACAAAGTTAGCTGTAATAAAAACTTTCTTTACAAAAGGTAAATAGAAGAGTTGTTGCGCTAATGAAGAGTCCTTCGCTTCATCAATATTATTGTATTCATAACTACCTCCATTGATCAAAATTTGATTACTAACAAATTTTAAGATCGTCTCATTTGTAGTTGTTTGAATTGTTATTGTTGTTGAACTCATTTTCTATGTTTAAATGAGATGCAAAAATACGTCAATTTTTTCATTCAGGCGATTCGGAAAGTAAATGAAAAAGTAGAGCTATGAACGTAGATCAAACCGAATGAAAATAGTCTTAACTACAAAAAAAAGATTCTCAAAAACTTGAGAATCTTTCAAATATAAATCTAGTCACGTTTATAGATTTAGGGAAATCCCAACCGTAACAAAGGTGTTGTCAATATCTAATTCTGCAGCATCAACTTGAGAGAATTGAGGGTAGAAGTTGTACAATCCTGTTCTTGTACTATTTCTGTAGGCAAGATTCACTTTCATATTTCCAAAGTTATATCCCAATCCAGCTGAATAAGACTGAATATTATCTGAGTCTATGGCGTTTGCATCTGGACTTTGCTGATAGATATATCCTCCTCTTAAACTCAACCTATCAAATCTCCATTCTGTTCCCACATTAAAAGTTTGGGTTCTTCTCAAATTACTATTGAAGAATTGATTTTCATTGGAGAAATCTGCATTTCTAGCAGATAGGTTCAAGCCTTGAAAATCTTGAGAAGTAAAATCGAAACTAATCAGTCCTGTTTTTCCAAAGATATAGGCAGCACTGGCTGTGAATTTGCTTGGGTTTCTTAGACTGTAGGATAAAGATTGTCTAGGAGTAAAGCCTCCGGTAAAGTTCTCGTATACATTTTGAGGGTCTTCAGAAACGATAATCTGAGTAATTCCAAAATAGCCATCATTGTTGGTAATATTTGTGTCTTCAATAACTTCAGTAAACCATGTAGGAGATTGAAAGCTCATTCCTATTCTAAAGTTTTGAGTTGCCTTATATATAATTCCAGCACTAATATTCACTCCAGATCCTCGAGTAAAGTTCTCTTGATAAAAATTGGCATCTAAAGTGTTTCCGCTTCCATCGCTATTCAATTCATCAAGGGTTGCGAATTGTGTAAAGCTTAGGTCGTAAAAGTTTAACCCTAAACCAACATTCAATTTATCATCAAAAGTTCCTCCAAAGGTTAAATTCAACTCTGAAAGATCACCGTTATATTGGTTGAAGAATCTTTGGTTCTGGCCAACACTGTAGACAATGGGATCAGTATTCATGTCAAATGGAAAAGAATCAAAGGTTGCAACACCGCTGTTTCCTTCCGCAACAAACGAATTATCAAAGTCTATTAATATCCGATAATTCACTCCGATGGCAAAGTTGCTCCATTCGTTAGAATCTATATCGTCAAAAGTAAAAACCGCACCAGCACTTGTGATGTCAAAATAGTCCTGTTCAGTTCTTAATAGATTATTGTAATAGTTTGTGTTTATGGCAGTATTTCTAGACTGAAATGCTACAGATGCATGACTTCCTCTAAAAACAGAGATACCTGCAGGATTCACAGCTAAAGCACTTACATCTCCACCCAGAGCTCCAAAGGCTCCTCCCATGGCTACAAACCTAGCGCTTCCATTATGGTCGTTCTGCGAAAATAAGATTGCCAGATCTTCATATCCTAAAGCTTGCGAATAGGACGTAAAGCTCACTGCGGCCATTGCCACAAATAAAATAATTTTTCTCATGTTGGTGTGTTTTGTTTTGGTTTAACCTCCTCTTCGTCCTCCGCGTGATCCTCCTCGAGATCCTCCGCTACCTCTACCGCTGCTTCGCGATACTCCAGAAGAACCTCTATTTATGGACCTACCTCTATTAGATGATGATCTATTAATGGTTCTCGAATTACTGCGCCTTGGTGTTGAACGGTTTACTCGTCTTGATTGACTGCTTGAATTTCTTCTCACAGTGCTAGATCTTCTTCTTGTTGTTGTATTTGAGGAATTCGAATTTCGGTATACACGAGATGATCTTCTCGATGTACTTGTAGTACCTTGTCTATTAGACAAGCTGTAATTTCTTCTTGTAATGGATGAACCTCTTCTTCCAATAGTGCTATTGTAGGCTCCTCTTCTTCCGAAGCGATAATTTGGATTTTGGTAAGCCCAGCCTGTATTGATGCCGAAGCCTCCGCCCCAGAATGGTCTATTCCAGCCCCAGCCCCAGCCGTTCCAACCCCAGTTGTTCCAGCCCCAGCCCCAGTTATTGAATCCCCATCCAGGTCTCGACCAGCCCCAACCCCAATTGTTGAAGCCCCAGCCACCCCAGTAGCCGCCACCCCACCAAGGGTTAAAGAATGGGTCATTCCAGCCCCAGCCGTTCCATCCCCATGCTCCGAAGCTGTTGTTCATATTGATATTGATCACAACGTCATCACTATCATTATAACCCCAAGCTCTTCCTGTGGGTTCTAGATTCACGCTAGTGCTGTCGTTTGGAATGGTATCGTTAAAAGATGAGTAAGTTTCTATATCGGTAAGAATGTCTGTACCATTGATACGATCAATTCTTTCTAATTCTTTTGTAAAGTAGTTTTTATCGTACTCTTCATAATCTTCTGTATCTTGAATATATACGCGAGAACCGCGGTCTAATCTTTCAGAAGAGTAGATGCCGTCATCCTCATAAGGAACGTTCTGATAAATCGTACAAGACGAAACTAAAACAAGTACTAATAAATAGAGTAGGGTAGTTGAAAGTCTTCTTGTTGTGTATTTTCGTTCCATATTGCGAATTTTAGAGATTATCAAAGTAAAAACGTAGCTAAAAATTCTCTGAATCTTTCTTTGTCAATGCTTAAAATGACTTAGTTTTGCGCTAATTCTTTGACCATAAACAAAGTTACTACAAAATTTTACAACAATATTAAAACAACATTTGTGCCAAAGTTCACATTATGAGTAAGAAGTTAACCAAAAGAGCAGAAGATTATTCTAAATGGTATAATGAGATAATCGTAAGGGCAGACCTAGCGGAGAATTCTGCTGTGAGAGGATGTATGGTGATCAAACCTTATGGTTTTGCTATTTGGGAAAAGATGCAAGCTGAGCTCGATAGAATGTTCAAAGAAACGGGTCATCAGAATGCTTACTTTCCTTTATTTGTTCCCAAAAGTTTGTTTGAGGCAGAAGAAAAGAATGCTGAAGGATTTGCAAAAGAATGTGCAGTAGTAACTCATTATAGACTTCAAAATGATCCGGATAACGCTGGTAAGTTGAGGGTAGATCCAGAGGCTAAATTAGAGGAGGAATTGGTAGTAAGACCAACTTCAGAAGCTATTATCTGGAATACCTACAAGGGTTGGATTCAATCGTATAGAGATCTTCCTCTTTTGATAAATCAGTGGGCAAATGTTGTTCGCTGGGAAATGAGAACTCGCTTGTTCTTAAGAACTGCAGAATTCCTTTGGCAAGAGGGTCATACCGCTCATGGTACGAAAGAAGAAGCATTGGCTGAGGCAAGACAAATGCAAGAAGTATATGCTGAGTTTGCAGAGAATTTTATGGCGATGCCCGTTGTGAGAGGAGCAAAATCTGAAAGTGAAAGATTTGCTGGAGCTGATGAGACCTACACAATTGAGGCCTTGATGCAAGACGGAAAGGCTTTACAAGCAGGAACGTCTCACTTCTTAGGACAGAATTTTGCGAAAGCTTTTGACGTAAAATATACCTCTAAAGAAGGAAAACAAGAATATGTTTGGGCTACTTCATGGGGGGTTTCTACAAGATTGATTGGTGGATTGATTATGACTCACTCGGATGATTTTGGATTGGTACTACCTCCAAGATTAGCACCAATACAAGTAGTGATCGTTCCAATCTATAAAGGAGAAGAGCAATTACAGGCTATTGCGGCCAGAGTTGATGGTGTCGTTAAAGAATTAAGATCAAAAGGGGTCTCTGTAAAGTTTGACGATAGAGATACTTTTAGGCCTGGAGCTAAATTTGCTGAGTATGAACTGAAAGGAGTGCCAGTTAGAATTGCCATGGGTAATCGAGATATGGAAAACAATACTGTTGAGGTTGCTCGAAGAGATACTTTAGAGAAACAAACGGTTTCCCAAGATGAAGTAGTTGATTTTGTGGTAGATCTATTAGAAAAGATCCAAGATAACTTATATGATAAAGCAGTTAACTACAGAAACGATCATATTACTGAGGTAAATTCTTTCGAAGAATTCAAAGAAGTAATTGAAACCAAAGGAGGATTTGTATCTGCCCATTGGGATGGAACTACAGAGACAGAAGATAAGATCAAAGATTTGACTAAAGCAACGATAAGATGTATCCCAAATGATGCTATTGAGGAGCAAGGAAAATGCATCTTAACAGGCAATGAATCAGCAAGAAGAGTATTATTTGCAAAGGCCTATTAAATTTTTTAAAAAAGTATTGCACAAAGTCAAAAACGTTGTATATTTGCATCCGCAATCGAGAGATTAATTTCCGAGAGTTGCAACTGGTCCGTTCGTCTAGGGGTTAGGACGCCAGGTTTTCATCCTGGTAACACGG
>CAZDKB010000120.1:0-6891 GCA_964505885.1 uncultured Flavobacterium sp. | reverse complement strand
CTTAAATACCAGACCAAAAAAATCGGCAAAAGCCTATAAAAAGATTTGGTGGAATGAAGGCTCTCCTTTGATTGTTCTTTCTGAAAGACTTCATGAAAAGGTTCAAAAGAAAACAAAATTTCCGGTAGCACTAGCCATGCGATACGGAAACCCATCAATAAAAGCAGGACTGCAAGAATTACATGATAAAGGAGTAACAGATGTTTTGGTTGTACCTTTATATCCTCAATTTGCAATGGCAACCACTGAAACCATCTTAGTCCTAGCTCACGAGCTGCAAAAGAAGCATTTCCCAGAAATGGTCTTAACCGATATTCCTGCCTTTTACAACAAACAGGATTATATTAGGGTGCTTGGAGACAGTATCAAAAATTATTTAGCCGATAAAGATTGGGATAAGATCATGTTCTCCTATCACGGAGTTCCAGAAAGGCATATCAGAAAATCTGACATTACCAAAAGTCATTGCAATCCTTCGGATCAAAATTTCAAATGTTGTCAGACAGCATCACCTGCTCATGAATTCTGTTACAAACACCAATGTTATGAAACGACAAGACAAGTCGTTGAATATCTAAACCTAAAACCTGAGCAATATTTTACAACTTTCCAATCGAGGTTAGGACGCGATCCATGGTTACAGCCTTATACAGATAAAACCATTGAAAAGTTTGCTGAAGAAGGAGTTGAGAAACTAGCTGTAGTTACTCCTGCTTTTGTGTCTGACTGTCTTGAAACTCTCGAAGAAATTGGTATGGAAGGAAAAGAGGAGTTCATTGAAGCGGGAGGAAAAGAATTTTATACTGTACCTTGCATCAACGACAATGATGACTGGGTTGATGTTCTCGCGAATTGGATCAATAAATGATTAGTGATTAGTGATTAGTGATTAGTGATTAGTGAGATTAAATAACATTTGAAGAAAAAATAAACGAACACCCAACATCTAACATCTAACAGAATATGGACTTCTCATATATCAAAGCATTACATATCATATTCATCGTAAGTTGGTTTGCGGCCTTGTTTTATATTGTTCGCTTATTTATTTATTTCGCAGAAGCAGATAAAAAGGAAGAACCAGCAAAAAAGATCTTACAGACTCAATATAAGATCATGAGTAAAAGGCTTTGGTATATTATCGGATGGCCATCCGCTGTTCTTTCCAGTATATTCGCTATTTGGATGCTTTGGCAAGAACCTTCTTATCTAAAAATGGGCTGGATGCACATCAAGTTGTCCTTTGTTTTAGCTTTATACTTTTATCATGCTGGCTGCCAGGTTATTTTCAATCAACAACAAAAAGGAATTATAAAATACTCTGCAATGAAGCTCCGAATTTGGAATGAAGTTGCCACGATATTATTGTTCGCAATTGTATTTATTGTAGTTCTCAAGAGTGCTTTAAGCTGGGTTTGGGGAGTGGTTGGAATTATTCTTTTTGGAGTTTTGATGATGCTAGGCATCAAACTCTATAAAAAGATCCGTGAAAAAAGAGATTGGGATAATTTTGAGGAAGAACTATTAAATGATTCTCAGGAATCTTGATGTAAAAATGAAATAATTTAGAAATGTAACACTTAGTTTTCTAAATCAAACGTAGCTGCATACATCATTGATACATTAGTACATTGCTAAATTGATCCATTAGAAAAAGCTTAGCTTTTTAAAGATTGCTCAAAAGGAATTCTATTCAATATGGATCTTCCTAAAGTAACCTCATCAGCATATTCTAGTTCATCTCCAACGGATATTCCACGTGCAATAGTGGAAGTTGTAATACCGAATTCTTCGATCTGTTTATAAATGTAAAAGTTTGTTGTATCACCTTCCATGGTCGAGCTTAAAGCAAAAATCAATTCTTTAACTTCACCACTCTTCACTTTATCAACCAAACTATCTATTTCTAGGTTCTGAGGACCTATTCCTTCGATGGGAGAGATCTTACCTCCTAATACATGATACAAACCTCTAAACTGAGCCGTATTCTCAATAGCCATAACATCACGGATGTCTTCTACCACACATACGATCTCAGGATTTCTATTAGGATTATTACAGATATCACACAAAACAGTATCAGAAATATTATGACATTTCTGACAGGTCTTTACATCGTTTCGAAGCTGCTGTAAGGCTTCCGTCAAATAGGTAGTATTCTCTGTTGGCTGCTTTAATAAATGTAATACCAAACGAAGTGCAGTTCGCTTGCCAATTCCGGGTAAACGAGAGACCTCATTTACCGCATTTTCTAAAAGTTTAGAAGAAAAATCCATCGAAGCGAAATTACACAAATAAACTCTATATTCGTATTCAACAATTCGCAAATTCTACATGGAAGCATCCAGTATTCTATTATTGATATTAGGCTATTTCACAGTTCTATTTTTTATCTCTTATTTCACCGGAAGAAAAGCCGATAACAAAACTTTTTTTAAGGCAAATAATTCATCACCCTGGTATTTAGTTGCCTTCGGAATGATTGGAGCCTCACTTTCTGGAGTAACCTTTATTTCGGTGCCTGGCTGGGTGGAGGAACAAAGTATGAGCTATATGCAGATGGTCTTTGGATATGTGTTGGGATATGCCATTATCGGACTTGTATTGCTTCCTCTCTATTATCGATTGAATCTAACCTCTATCTACACCTATCTTCAAGATAGATTTGGAGTAGTGACCTATAAAACAGGTGCCTCTTTTTTCTTGTTGTCAAGAACTATAGGGGCTGCTTTTAGATTGTTTTTGGTGGCCATTGTCCTGCAACCCTTGATCTTTGATCATTATGGCATCCCGTTTTGGGTAACAGTGATTATGACAATTGCCTTGATTTGGATGTATACCTTTAAAGGAGGAATCAAAACCATCGTTTGGACAGATACGCTTCAAACCTTGTTCATGTTAATAGCAGTTGGGGTTTGCATCTACACAGTAACCGCAGAAATGCAGATTGATAACTTCTTTGGATATATTTCTGAGAGCGAACTATCGAAGACTTTCTTTTTTGATGATTATAAAGCTGGTAGTTACTTCTGGAAACGTTTCTTTGCCGGAGCTTTTATTGCAGTGGTGATGACAGGACTAGATCAGGATATGATGCAGAAAAATTTAACCTGTAGAAGCTTGAAAGATGCCCAGAAGAACATGTTCTGGTTTACCTTGGTGTTAGTTGTTGTTAACTTCTTCTTTTTGGCTTTGGGAGTTCTTCTTACTGATTATGCACAGCAAAATGGTATTGATGCCCACAAAGACCAACTCTTTAGAGTGATAGCCACAGAAGGAACCTTAGGAATTGCAACTGAACTGTTCTTTATTTTAGGCTTGATAGCAGCTGCTTATTCTAGCGCAGATTCTGCTTTAACCTCTTTAACAACCTCTTTTAGTATAGACATTCTTGAAGTAGAGAAGAAAGAGAAAGAAGAACAAGAAAAGATCCGCAAAAGAATGCATATTGTTTTTTCTTTTGTCCTCATTTTTACCATTTTGATCTTTAAATATGTGATTGCAAATGAGAGTGTAATTGCCAAGATATTTACATTCGCTGGATACACCTACGGACCTTTATTAGGTCTTTATGCTTTTGGTTTATTCACCAAACTCAATATTAAAGACAAGATGGTTCCTATTATTTGTATTCTAGCTCCTATACTCACCTATCTTACAAACTTTGCTACGATAAAGTATTTTCAATTCGACTTTGAATTCTTTGTACTTGTGCTGAATGGACTGTTTACCTTTATTGGTTTAATGATCATAAAGAAAAGGTCAAAAAAATAATATTTAGGTATTTACACTTATAAATATCCAATGCTTTCTTTTTAGTTTTGAGAGTCTCCACATTCTAAACTAGACTTTCAAAACTATGCTATCACCTAAAGAACAAAAAGACTTTATACTGGACATGTATCAAGATCTATTTAAAGATACTGATGCTACCAAAGTACCTGATTATTGTGCGTCTAATTTCATCAAAGAAAACAACTACGACATTTCAAATTATGATGAATTTGTTGATCATGTAAAAGACTTACACACTAAAGATGCCGATGTTAATTTTGACATAGAATTTATTATGAATGTTCCAGGTCAAGTATTGATTAGAACAATCGTGAAAAATGGGGCTCAGATCGATGGTTCTCCTCCATTATCTTTACTAATGTCCTATTGGCAGTTCAATAAAGAGGGCCTTACTGATTATTGCAAGGAAGTAGAGAGCTCGTCTTAAGATTTCAATTCTTCTACTCGCATAAGACAGTTTTCCTTCGTATTTTTGTATCTCAATCTGTTATTATGTCGAAAGATCTTAGTAATTATCGTAAATCCTACGAAAAGGAAGAGCTATTAGAGGTAAATTGCCCTGAAAATCCCATGGAATTATTCCAGAAATGGTTTCACAATGCTGATGATTCAGACACTGTGGAAGAGACCAACGCAATGACCATTAGCACCATAGGGAAAGATGGTTATCCAAAATCTCGGGTTGTTCTATTAAAAAAGTTTACTTGGGAGGGATTTATCTTTTACACCAACTACAGTTCTGAAAAAGGAAAGGCCATTTTGGCAAACAATAATGTTTGCATCTCATTTTTCTGGCCGGCATTAGAACAACAGATCATTATTAAAGGAAAAGCAGAGAAAATTGCTGAGAATCTATCGGATGGTTATTTTGAATCAAGACCAGATGGTTCTAAGTTAGGTGCCTGGGCATCAGACCAAAGTGCTGTGGTAGATTCACGCGAAGAACTAGAAAATCAGCTAAAAACTTATCAACAACAATTTGAAGGAAAGGAAATCCCAAGACCTGATCATTGGGGTGGATTCATAGTGAAACCTGTATCTATTGAATTTTGGCAGGGAAGACCGAATAGACTGCATGATAGAATTAGATATTCATTGTTAGAAGATTTTTCTTGGAAGATGGAAAGATTAGCACCTTAATTTTTATATTTACCTATCAAAATCTGTTTGTGTGAAAACCCTTTACATCGTTAGGCACGCCAAATCTTCATGGACCTACGAAGGCATTGCCGACATTGATAGACCCTTGAAAAAACGAGGCATCACAGATGCTCATTTAATGTCGAAATACTTAGCAAAAAAAATAGATAGACCTGATGTATTTATCTCGAGTGTTGCGAATAGAGCCTTGCATACAGGAGTCATCTTTTGTCAGAATTTTAATTATCCTTTTTCTAATCTTAAGATCAAGAAAGAGCTTTATAGCTTTAGTGACGGATACCTCGTAAAAACGGTAAAAGCACTAGACGATAGTTTTAATTCTGCTATAATTTTTAGTCATGATCATGGGATCAATACTTTCGTGAACAAGTTTGGATCTAAACCTATTGCACATGTAACAACTTGTGGAGTTATCGGAATTCGTTTTGACGAAAAACATTGGAAGAATATTAAAAAAGGATCTACAATTTTTGTAGAATTCCCGAAGAATCTCAAATAAATTCTATTGATCTGTGTTCGAAAATATGGTGCAATTGATATTGGCTCGAATGCCATTCGATTGCTAGTTGCCAATGTTATCGAGCGAAAAGACAAAGAACCTCAGTTTAAGAAATCATCACTTGTTAGAGTTCCTATTCGTTTAGGAGCAGATTCCTTTGTTCAAGGAAAAATTAGCGCCGTAAACGTCGATAGAATGATCAATGCCATTGAAGCCTTTAAACTGATCATGGGGGTTCATGGAGTTGAGAAATACAAAGCTTGTGCAACTTCAGCCATGCGAGAAGCATCCAACGGTGAGGCAGTCGCAAAAAAGATCTTTGAAAAAACTGGAGTTCAGATAGATATTATCGGAGGAAAGGAAGAAGCAGCGATTATTTCTTCAACCGACCTCAACGAACTTATTTCTGGAGACAAAACCTATTTATACGTTGATGTTGGAGGCGGAAGCACTGAGTTTACCGTTTTCTCCAAAGGAAAGATCGTAAATTCTAAATCCTTTAAAATAGGAACGGTTAGATTATTGAATAATTCAAAGGAGGAGAATAAAGAGATCTTCAAAAAAGTGCAAAAATGGGTAGAAGTCAATACGGCACTTTATCGCAAAATTTCTCTAATTGGTTCAGGTGGAAATATTAATAAATTATTCAAGCTTTCAGGCAGAACAGAAGGCTCTCCGATATCTTATATTTATTTGAATGCTCAGTATCAGTTCTTAAAAAAGATGAGTTACAGCGACCGAATCTCAGAATTAGGGTTGAACCCTGATAGAGCCGACGTAATTGTACCTGCAACCAAGATCTATTTATCTGCTATGAAATGGAGCGGAGCGAGAAAGATCTATGTACCCAAAATTGGGCTATCAGATGGAATCATAAAGAGTCTTTTCTACAATCAATTCGATTAAAATATAATCTTCTTTGATGCGTTTTTTCTTTATGAAAAGAATGTATCTCACTCTCCTGATTGTCTTTACCGTTACTATTTCAAATGCGGGTTCTCTAATTCAGCAGAAAAATCTTGAAACAAGTCAATTCCAGCATTTCAAAGACCTATCTCTTGTAACTGGATTTCAAACGGGCTCTAGTAATTCTAATTTTATAGAACTGGGTCTTGGTTTGAAACATGAGTATCTGGTGTATCATCCGGCTCATGCAGTCTTCTTTTTTTCTAACGAATTGCTTTTTAAGGAGAACTTTGTCTTGGGAACAAAAGTGGGAGCCAACTTTGGAGCTAATATGATGGATCTGGGATTCAATCTCATCAATTACACAAATTTCACAGACAATTCATTACGATTTAGACCTGAGTTCGGATTAGGGTTCGGAAAGTTCAGAGTTTATTATGGCTACAACTTGGCATTGACCAACAAGGACTTCAATGACATCAACGAGCATTTGATCGGTATCAATATATTACTCGATATAAAACACCTTC
>CAZDKB010000119.1:0-7049 GCA_964505885.1 uncultured Flavobacterium sp. | reverse complement strand
CATACGGCATATGATATAAATTTAAATCCTCTAGTTTCATCAAAACGCTTTGCAGCTTTGATCAACCCTAAGTTTCCTTCGTTAATTAAGTCTGGTAATGTTAATCCTTGGTTTTGGTATTGCTTCGCAACAGACACCACAAAACGTAAATTTGCTTTCGTTAACTTCTCTAAAGCTCTCTGATCTCCTGCTTTAATTCTTTGTGCTAATTCTACTTCTTCATCAGCAGTGATCAAATCTACTTTTCCTATTTCTTGCAAATACTTATCGAGGGACGCGGTTTCTCTGTTGGTAACCTGCTTTGTAATTTTAAGTTGTCTCATGTAATTTCTTCGAGATTATTAAGGATTAATACTAACGTTACAATTCATTATACGGACAATGTTAGCTTAATGTTACAAAAAGGCGATTTTTTTTTGAGATTATTAAACTTTTTTTTGTGAAAACCTGAATTTTAGGACTTTATTGCTATATTTGTACTATTAACATATGTTAATAATTTGAGATTTAGAATCGAATAGATAGAGGTTGGGGGACATCTATCGTTCATGTGAAGTAATGTTCACAAAAAAGCCACTCATAATCGAGTGGCTTTTTCTTTTTAGTTATTTACATGCTTTTTAGAACAGACCGTTTATCTGTGCGTCGATCCTATCTATGATATATCCAAGGTCTTCAGGTTTGTCTACAAAGTCAAGGTTATCTACTTCGATGATGAGAAGCTTTCCTTTTTTATAAGTAGAGATCCAAGCCTCGTATCTTTCATTCAATCTACTTAAATAATCAATACTGATAGAATTTTCATACTCTCTTCCTCTTTTGTGGATTTGTCCCACCAATGTTGAAATATCTGCTCTTAGGTAGATTAGAAGATCTGGAGGAGTTACCAAGTTCTCCATTAATTCAAAAAGAGAGCTATAATTTTGATAGTCTCTATTGGTCATTAATCCCATTGCATGAAGGTTCGGAGCAAAAATATGAGCATCCTCATAGATTGTTCTATCCTGAATGATATTCTTCCCTGATTTACGTAGCTCTAATATTTGACGAAATCGACTGTTCAAGAAGTATACTTGTAAGTTAAAAGACCAACGTTCCATTTCTCCGTAGAAATCGTCCAAATACGGATTTTCATCTACAGATTCATAGTGTGGTTTCCAGTTATAATGTCTTGCTAAAAGTCGGGTTAACGTCGTTTTTCCGGCACCAATATTTCCGGCAATGGCTACATGCATAATATAAAGAGTTCTATAGTTTGGCTAGGGACGCTAAGGTAAATAAAATTTAGAACTCTGAGCCAACTAAATTGTGAGTTTGTAACCGTAACCTCTTACATTGATTATCTGAATATTTAGGTCTTTAGAAAGCTTTTTTCTTAGCTTGCTGATATACACATCCATGCTCCTGGCATTGAAGAAATCGTCGTCTCCCCATAATTTTTTTAAGATAAATGTGCGATCCAAGATCTCATTTTTCTTTTCGTGTAAATGAAATAGCAATTCGGATTCTCTATGAGTAAGTAAGGTTGTCTCTTCTCCTAAATGAAGACTTTGTTTCACATAATTAAAAGTGTATTCTCCGAGCGAGATCTTATCAAAATCTTTTTTCAATTTAACTCTATCCAAAAGAGCATGAATTCGAACAATCAATTCTTCCATAGAGAAAGGCTTTTTCAGATAGTCATTTCCACCATGTTCAAAGCCATCTAAGACATCTTTGGTTTGAGACTTTGCTGTTAAGAAGATAATTGGAATCTTCGGATCTTCTTCTCTAATTTCTTTAGCTAAAGTAAATCCGTCCTTTTTGGGCATCATAACATCTAACACCAAAACATCAGGTTGTTTTTTTTGATAAAGATCATAAGCCTGTTCTCCATTTACAGCATGATAAACTTCAAAGTCTCTAGTCTCTAGACTTTCCTTAACAATTTGACCTAAACTTGGTTCGTCTTCCGCTAAAACAATTTTTACTTTACTCATGTGGCAAACTTATTTTGAAACTTGTTTTTTCTTTAGTTGAATTCAAATTGATGTTTCCACCGTGCTTTTCAACTATTTTTTTTGTGTAATACAACCCTATTCCAAAGCCTTTTACATCATGTCTATTCCCTTTAGGAACTCTGTAGAACTTATCAAAGATTTTATCCTGTTGATTTTTTTCAATTCCGCCTCCATTATCAGAGACCGATATCTCTAAACCATTAGATGTTGAATTCACATATAATTGAATCTTGTCTCCTCCATATTTGATGGCATTATCCACAAGATTGGAAATTGCATTTTCTATATGGAAAGAATCAATATCAATATATTTTGATTCAACATTAGATTCAAAAAGGATTGCTTTTTCCGTTAACATCTCATGTTTTTTAGAGATTTTGTCGATCAATTCAACGATATCTAATGATTCTTTTTTTAGAAATAATTTCTCAGAATCTAAGGTGGCAGTTTCAAGAAGTTTCTCAACCATCTGATGTAACTTTTTTAGTTGCACTGAAGACATCGATAAGTATTTCTGAGTCTTTTCTTTATCATCGATAACATTAAAGTTCTCAATAGCTTCAATAGCCGTGGATACGGTAGCGATGGGAGTTTTAAATTCGTGAGTGATATTGCTAATCAGGTCGTTCTTGATCTCAGCAAGTTCCTTTTGTTTTCTAATTATCCTCAACAAATAGAATAATGAAATAATCACCAATATAGACAAGACCAATGAAAGTAATATTCCTGTCGAACTTTTCTTGAGAGCGGCAAATGTCGGATCATTATAGTAAGCCCTAAGACTTTGATCCGTTTTTAAATAAGACGTTTGAGAACTGGCATAATTCGAAAGTATAACAGATTCTGTGCTGCTTTTTCCAACCACACTATCATTTACCAAAAGAGCCAAATGATGATCGGTATCAATTCCTTTCTTATCTAGCTGGTTCTTAAAAATAGAGTCAAGTTGATTAAAATCAATTCCGTCATTATTTAATGCAATGACTACCGACTGGATCCCTTTCATGACTCTCACGCTATCTGCTTCTCTTTTGCCTCGAAGAATCTTGAAAGGTTGAATTGTAACCTGATCTACACTGTCTGGGTTTGTATGTACATGTCCTGTCAGAATCTTATCCTCGAATAACAGAGAATCCAATAGCTTTGGCATTTCTCTGAATTCATCTGGATTATCTGTTTTGATCTCGATGGAAGAGATTTTGAATTTACTCTTAGCATTTGCTTTTCTGGTAGAATTAAAATTTTGGAAAAAATATCCGCCATTACCTGTAGTATCTTTATTGTAAAAAGCAAAAAAGTTCTTCTTAGAGATATTACCATAATATTCATCTATGGCCAGATCCAAGCTGGTCTGGATTTCGTTTTTAACCTGTTGTTTGTTATCCAGATAATTATTGTAGTTCCAATACAATTGAACACAAATCGTCACCACAATTGTGGTACTGATTAAATAAAGGATCCAGTTGTATTTTTTTGTATTCATACCTCAAAAGTAAGTAGTTAGAACGAAATAAAAGAATCGGTTAACACTCGTTAACACTCATTAACCGAAAAGAGAGGAAAGGACCTGCATCTTTGTACCATCAACAACGCATTATCATAATGAAAAATCTATTCGTATTATTGTTCATGACTTTCTCGCAGTTGATTTCTGCACAAGAAGTTTATGAAGTAAAAGAGAGCAAGGTTAGCATACAAACCTTAAAGGTAGAATGTAATTCTGCCAAAGAACTGTCCAAGATCGACTGGAAGGATATTCAAGAGATCATTGAGAATAATGAGCCTAATAAAATGGTGGCTTTAGAATTTGGAGTTAATCAAAGATCTAAATCCAAGGAAACATTGAAAAGTTCATTTAATTTCAAGATCACAGGTAAATCAAGAGATGTTCTAAAGATTGTAGAACGCGCTCAGAACGGAGTGAAAGCCATTAAGAAAATGTCAACAAAAATTTAAACTTATAAAAAATGAGAACAAAATTATTCATCCTAACCTTACTTATCGCTGGATCAATCTCGGCTCAAGATTTTTATGGAAAGGCAACCTACAAAACTCACAGAAAGTCGTCTATCAAACTGGATAGTGCTACAATTGCAAGAAACCCTGGGATTGAGGATCAATTAAAAGCCAAAATGGCTAAAATGTTTCAAAGAACATTTATTTTAAACTTTAATAGAAACGAATCTACTTATAAAGAGGATGCAAAATTGGAACAGCCACAAGTAGGAGCAGGTGGTAACGGCCAAGTCGTGGTTATGAGTATCGGAGGCGGTGGTGGAAATGATGTCTACTACAAGAATGTAAAAGAGAAGAGGATTTCTGAAAAAGCGGATATGATGGGTAAGACTTTTTTAATCAAAGATGAAATTCCTGATTTCGAATGGGAGATGACTTCAGAAACAAAGAATATTGGAAAATATACCGTTTATAAAGCGACCTATACAAGAGAGGTAGAAAACATAAGTATGACAACTTCAGATAATGGCGACCCAGAAGAAAAAGTAACTACAGAAATGCGCACAACAACTGCTTGGTACACTCCGGATATTCCTGTGAGCAACGGTCCTAGAGAATATGGCGGACTACCAGGTCTAATTCTTGAAATCAATGATGGAAACCAAACCATTGTTTGTACAGAGATCGTTTTGAACCCTGAGGATCAACCTAAGATTTCTGAACCAGAGAAAGGAAAGGTGGTAAATAGAGAGAAGTTTGACCAGATCTCAAGAGAGAAAACAAAAGAGATGATGGAGAACTTCCGTGGAAGAGGAAATCGTGGTGGAATGCAGATCAGAATTGGAGGTTAATCAAATTTAACAAGTTCTTTGTCAGACTAATAAATAGGTTTTGTCTAAGTTTTTTTTCTAATCATTAAACTTTTGGCTTTTTTTTAAGTCTTATACTTTAGTATAAGCAGTATTTTTACAAAAAATCTAAAGCCAACCATAATGAAAAAATTAATTACGCTATCCTTATTGCTCTGCACTTTAGTAGCTTTTTCACAGAAAAAGTTTGAAGGAAAAGCAACTTATATGTCCAAGACGACTGTTGACATGTCGAGGTTTGGTCAAATGAGTGAGCAGCAGAAAAAACAAATGATGGCGCGAATGAAGAGTTTCTTAGAGAAAACCTATACTTTAAGTTTCAATCAATCTGAATCCTCTTTTAAAGAAGATGTGAAATTAGATGCTCCAGGTACTTCACGGCCAAGATGGGGAGGAACAAGTGGACAAGGGTCTACTTATAAGAACTTGAAAGAGAAAAAAATGATTGAAGATACCGAGCAATTCGGTAAACGTTTTAGAGTCGTTGAAGATATGGAACTTCCAGAATGGCAAATGACAGGTGAAACTAAGCAAATTGGTCAGTACACCGCCTACAAAGCCACAATGGTAAAAATCGATAAGAGTATCGACTGGGGTAGCATGTTTAGGAGAGGAAGAAGAGGAGGAAACGAAACGAAAAAAGACTCAACGAAAACAAAAGAAAAAAAGAAAGAATCAAAAGAAGAAGGTAGAACATTAATTGTTACTGCTTGGTATACACCTCAAATTCCAGTAAGTGCAGGGCCAGCCGACTACTGGGGCTTACCAGGTCTGATCTTAGAACTAAATGCAGGGAGGACAACCATGTTATGTACTGAGATTGTTATCAATCCTGAAGAAGCTATTGAGATCAAAAAACCGAATAAAGGGGAAGAAATTACTCGAGCCGACTTCAACAAAACCATGAAGCAAAAAGCGGAAGAAATGCGCGAGCGTTTCCAAAACAGAAGACGAGGTGGTGGACGAAGAGGATTCTAACCTAATTTAATCACATTATTTAAGATGAAAAGATTATTACTTATTACCATGTTAATGGTGAGCGGGGTTATTACTGCTCAAATCAAACTTTCTGGTACTGTAAAAGACAGTATTGGGAGCCCTTTAGAAATGGCAAACGTAATTGCGTTGGACACTGTTTCTAAAAAGATTACATCCTATGGATTTACAGATGCAAAAGGGATGTATAAACTAAATCTAGAAAAGAACAAGGTTTACAACGTTAAGATCTCCTATGTTGGTTATAAAAGTATTAGTGACTTTGTGAAAACCGGAGGCGAAGATATAGTGAAGAATTACACAATGGTAAATGATAACATGTTGGATGAGATCCAAATTGTTTCCAAAATGCCAGTGACGGTAAAAGGAGATACGATTATCTACAATGCAGACTCCTTTAAAAACGGAACAGAGCGTAAACTTGAAGATGTCTTAAAGAAACTACCTGGTGTTGAGATCAACGATCAAGGGCAGATAGAGGTAGAAGGAAAGACCGTAGAAAAGGTAATGGTAGACGGAAAGGATTTCTTTGATGGAGATTCTAAATTGGCTACAAAGAACATTCCTTCGAACGCTGTTGATAAGATTCAAGTATTAAGAAATTTTGGTGATGTAAGTCAGTTAAGAGGTGTTCAAGATAATCAAGATCGTGTTGCATTAAATATCAAACTGAAAAAAGGAAAAGAGAATTTCTGGTTTGGAGATGTTACCCTCGGAGGAGGAGATTCTCCGAATGAAGGACTTTATCTCTTCCAGCCAAAGTTGTTCTATTATACCCCAAAATATACTTTGAATGTTATTGGTGATTTGAATAATCTCGGTGACGTAGTTTTAAATCGTAATGACGTTAGAAACTTCAGTGGAGGTTTTAGAAGCCAGAGTCCGTCTAATGGTACCAATATCAACCTAGCTAGCGCTGGAATTGGATTCCTAAACGCAGGAGCAAGAAATGCAAATAGAATTGAGACCAAATTAACAGCTTTAAACTTTAGTTATTCTCCAAGTAAAAAGCTAGATCTAAGTGGATTCTTGATCTGGTCTGGAAATAGCAATGGACAAAGAAACATCAGATCGGTTGATTTTGTAGACCCTTCGATTCCTGATGATAGAACAGATAATACGACAGATCAAACAAGTAATACAGGTTTGGCGAAGTTCAGCATGATTTACAAGAAAGACATCAATAATCAAATGAACTATGATGTGATTGGTCGTTTTTCAAATGAAT
>CAZDKB010000118.1:0-7265 GCA_964505885.1 uncultured Flavobacterium sp. | reverse complement strand
TAGTGATCTTGGAAATACGGTAGTTGTAGTTGAGCATGATGAAGACATCATGAAAGCAGCGGATCATATCATTGATATAGGTCCTGAAGCAGGCACTTATGGTGGAAATGTTGTTGCAACTGGGACTTTTGATGAAATTATCCAATCAGAATCATTGACTGCCAAATATCTAAATGAAACTTTAGAGATCGAAGTACCAAAGAAAAGACGAAACTCCAAGAACTATATTCAAGTTGTGGGTGCTCGTGAGAATAACTTAAAAAATATTACCGCTACTTTCCCATTGAATAGCTTAACAGTAATCACTGGAGTTTCTGGAAGTGGGAAAAGCACATTGGTTAAAAAGATCTTATATCCTTCCATGCAAAAGAAATTGATTGGTTATGGAGAAAAGATCGGGCAACATTCGAATATTGAAGGAAGTTATGATTCGTTAAAGCATGTAGAGTTTATAGATCAAAACCCTATAGGACGTTCATCAAGATCTAATCCAGTCACCTATATCAAGGCTTATGACGATATCAGAGCACTCCTGTCCTCCCAGAAAATATCAAAAATACGAAACTATAAACCCAAACATTTTTCATTTAATGTGGAAGGTGGACGTTGTGAAGTATGCAAAGGAGAAGGAAATGTAACTATCGAAATGCAGTTCATGGCCGATGTTCATTTACAATGTGAAACTTGTGGCGGTAAACGTTTCAAAAAAGAAGTTTTAGAAGTTAATTTTGAAGGTAAGAATATTGATGACATTCTAAATATGACCATTGATGATGCTGTAGCCTTCTTCCAAGAACATCAACAAACACGTGTTGCTCAAAAATTAAAACCGCTCCAAGATGTCGGGTTAGGATATGTTCAATTAGGACAGTCCTCTTCTACTTTATCAGGTGGTGAAGCACAGCGAATTAAACTAGCCTCATTCTTGGTGAAAGGAAACACCAAAGACAAGGCTTTATTCATTTTTGATGAACCAACCACAGGCTTACATTTTCATGATATTAAGAAATTACTCGCTTCTTTTGATGCTTTAATAGAAAAAGGTCATTCAATTATTGTGATCGAACATAATATAGAATTGATCAAATGTGCCGATTATATTCTGGATCTCGGATTGGAAGGTGGTAAAAAAGGTGGTGAATTGGTATTTGAAGGAACTCCAGAAGAATTGATCAAAGATAAAACTTCCTATACTGCTCAATACTTAAAAGAAAAATTATAATTCCATATAATTCCACTTTTCTTTTTGACATCTGAGTCTTATCTTCGTTTTCATGGAACTTAGATTTACGGATGAACAAAGAGTCAATTGGACTCGAATTGCGGCGGTAGCTTCTACATTGGTATTGATGCTCTATGCACCAAAGCTGTGGCTAAGTACAAAGGTCTTTCCGGTTATTCCAATGTTCGAATGGATTCCCATTCCAACTGGATTCATGGAATATCTTTTTTGGGGAGTCTTATTTACAAGTCAGTTAATCTATATCTTCTATAATAAAAGATGGCTGGGATGGTTGGCCTTGCTAACCTACGTCTACCTGGCCTTTGTAGATCAAAATAGATTACAACCTTACTTCTACCAGTCGGCATTGACTTTATTGGCAATACTGATATTTCCGAAGAAACGAGACTCAAAAAAGATACTTTACACAGTTATCTTAATTTTCTTTGCAACATACTTTTGGAGTGGTATTCAAAAATTGAACGAAGCTTTCTACATCCAATGGTTAGGAGCCTTAAATAAGCATTTTAGTTGTGTAGAAAGCGCTGAAAATGCTTTGATATGTTTGCCACAATGGTTCTTAGAAGCGTTTACCTACGCAGTGCCTTGGCTGGAAGCATCAATGGGAATTATGCTTTTATTCAATTTTACAAGAAAATTTGCAATTGGATTTATCTTAGGAATGCATGCGATTATTGTGTTTTTGTTATTCTACCTTGGTTATGGTTACAATGTAGTACCATGGAATATTCAAAATATGATCAGTGTAGTAGCTTTGTTCTACGGACTGCAAACACTAAAGCCTCTGGACTTTTTCATTGCTAAATTTGACATTAGGCGAGCTTTATTAGCCTTTATCGTTTTAATCTTACCTCTAGCAAACAATTTAGCAGGTTATTACGACAATCTCTTATCCTTTCATTTCTTTACTGCTGATCTTCATTACTACAATGTATATATCCATAAGGATCTTAAGGATAAACTTCCTGATAATGCCAAAAAATTCTATCGAGAATGGGAAGGCGAAACTTATATCAACATGAATGAGTGGGCTCAATATGATAACAAAGTATTGTTTTATCCAGAAGAACGAATAATACAGTTTATGGATGCATATTTAAAATCTTTTGCTGATGATCCTACGAGAAAAGATCTTACAAGACTTCATGATTACAATCAAGTAGTTTTCGATTAATATAAAGGCGATTCATAAGAATCGCCTTTCTCTTTTAATCTTTTACCTTTCTACCTTTGCCTTTAACCTTTCTGCTATAACAACGAATTCTCAATCAACTCTTACGAATTCTAATTCGGATAAAATCAAGCTTAATATCCCTCCTACTTTTGAAGTGTAATCAACGGGAATTGGTTACCTGCCTTGAGCAGTGTTAATAGTTAGTTTTGGGATTAGGCAGTTTTCCAAATAGTTCCAAAAGATCATCAAAAACATTCGTACAAGTCAATTTAGATGAGAAGATTGTTGATGTAAAAGACAGAGAATCAAAAATATTGCAACCTCTAAGAACTTGGAAAACTGCCTTTTAAAAACAGAGATTAGACAGTAGTCATAAAGAAAACAAATAAGTAATAATCAATAAAAATCTAGAACGTATGAGAAAAGGAATCGTTAAAGCAAGTGTAGTAATGGGATTACTACTAGTAATGGGACAATTTGCTAGTTGTGGGTCAAAAGCAGAAGAAAAAGAAATCGATGTTATTGCAGACAACATCACAATTGTAGAAACTGAAAAAGTATCAGAAGAAATTGTATTTAGAAAACCTGTTGTTTTTATAACCGGCATTGATACAGAAGAAAAGAAATTTTATAAAAATGCTCGAAACTACTTTCTTTCTAAAGAATTTGAAGTGGTAGATTATGCCTTCTCTATGCAAGAGATTTTTAAATGGCTCAATGAAAATTATAACGGTTCTACCTATGGAGAAATACATGTTGTAGCAGAACACAATCCGTGGCAAGGTTTAGGTTTCGAGACATTGATTAAAGGAGATAACGTCACAGCTGAGAGTCTTAGAAAAGCAATTACTCTAGGAGAACTACCAAGTTTAAAGAACGGAATCAAAAAAGAGACTAAAGTAGTATTTCACTCTCAAGCTTTAGGAGATAACGAAAGTCTCATGAAAACTTTAAAGGATGCTTTTGTTGCTGATGAAGTTCCTAATGTTGTAGCCTCTCCTTATGTTGACATCTTTGGAGGTGAGTTTTCAGAACATTACCTAGCAAAACCATACTATGTATTTTACCCATACGCACATTCTCCAGGTAAGACAGATTTGTCTAAGGAGATCGCTAGAAAATATCCAGAAGAGAAAGAGATCGATTGGTATGATGCCTTAAACAATGAAAAAGAGAGATATATTGGAGATTCTTACACCAAAAGATTCAGTATTCCTGTGCAATTCGAGTTCGATTATACAAATTCTGATAATGAGATGCCTAAATTTAAGTTGCCAGAAGAGATCATGGATTGGATCGATCAAGATGAAGAATTATCAAGAGCCATGGACAAGTATAACATTCCATTAGAGAAATTTAGATGGAGATCAATTACCAAAGGAAACAAGTTGATCATTAAGGGAAAAGTAACTGTATTGTGTGTTTTGAAGCCTCTTATCAAACCTTATGGTGACTTGCAGCATATAGAGCCAGACACTGAAAATCTTAGATTATATGCTTCGATGTAGTTTGGAATGCTATTTGTTTTAGATGGAAAAGTAACTGTTCTAATGAGCAGTTACTTTTTATGTATGTTTGTTTTCTTTAAGTAAAAAGGTAAATGATAATTTCGACTTTATTTCACGTTATTAAAAAGATAGTACTTACTACCCTTACTCTTTTCTTTTTACTCTTTTCTGCTTTCACCTTTTCACAGAACTCTCAACTTCAAAATTTCAACATAAAGGAAGGTTTGCCTCAATCCCAAGTATATGATATAGTGCAGGATTCGATTGGATACTTATGGATTGCAACACAAGGTGGAGGTTTAGCCAAATTTGATGGAGAAAAGTTTACTGTTTTTAATGAAAAAGACAGTCTCCAGTCTAATTTCATCAATAGTTTAAAGGTTTCCAACGACAGCTTGTTTATTGGAACTTTTTCTGGGTTATCAATTTACACCAAGGGCAAGTTCTCTAATTATGAAAGTCCGAAAGTGAATAAGATCCTTCGGATTGATAAAATGATCATCCTTGCCACGGAAAAAGGAATCTACAAGTTTATTGCTGATAAGATTCAGCCAATTCAGAGTTCATCAAAGATTAATTTGACTAACATTAACGATATAGTTAAAAGTAATAATCAATACTTGATTGCAACCACTAATGGTCTTTGGCTAATAGACAAATTGAGTGATCCCAGTAAAATAGAGCAATTAGACACATCACATTTTACTTCCTTGTCTAAAAAAGAAGGAATTGTCTACGCTTCCTCTTTTGATAATGGTTTGAAGATCATTCGCAATGGGGCTATCACCAAAACAGTTTCAACCATTGAGAGAATTAATAAGATAAGTCTTTTACAAAATCAAATCTGGATCGCCACAGATAACTCTGGAGTCTATGTATTAAACGATCAATTTCAAACAGATCAAAGTATCAATCAAAATAATGGATTGATTGTCAATCAAGCTCGAACCATTTTTCAGGACCTACAAAAGAATATATGGATTGGTACCTCTGAAGGTGGGCTATTCAAACTAACACAAAATAACTTTCAGCATTTCGACAGAAATTCGGGTTTAAAAGGTAACAGAACCTACGCTGTTCACAATAAAGGCAATGAAGTATGGATTTCCAGTTCAGAAAGGGGAATCACAAAAATAGATAGTCTCGGAATTCAACATATATACGAAGATCAAGGCTTTTTAAATGTGAAAGCGAAGACGATAACTTCCGATAGATTTAATAATATATGGGTGGGAACAGAAGGAAAAGGAATCCTCATCTTCAAACGTAAATACATTAAAAATGATAGTATAACCGAAGCATCAAAATTCGATCGTTTGAATAAGGATCTCTTCCCTGAATATGTCTTAGAAACAGACACCTTGTCTACTGAACAAGGGCTACCCTCTAATTATATTAAAAAACTAATTGTTGAAAATAGATCTGCTTGGGTGGCAACCTATTCCTCTGGAATTGTAGAGTTAATTTACGGTAAGGTAGGCTCAAGTTATAAAGTCTGGAAACATTATAAGACCGATACGGGAATAAAAGATCTTTACATCAATGATATCAAGAAAGATTCTGATGGAAAACTATGGTATTCAACTCGTAATGGAAATATTGGATTTATTCAAAACGGACAAGTAAGAAGTTTTAATAGAATTCTGAATAAGAATATCTCGATTACCACAATAGAGATCAGGAACAATAATATTTTTATTGGAACTCTTGGTGATGGAGTCTACATTATCAATAAAGAGAATCCAAGAGAGGTTAAGAAGCTTTCAGGGGTTAAAGAACTAAATTCAAAGAATATTTATCAACTCGTATTCGACCTTGAAAGCAATTTATGGGCAGGAACCGAAAGAGGAGTTAATAAGATCGTTTTGGATGAAAACAACTCGATTTCTAATGTTTTTTATTTTGATAGAAATGATGGTTTTTTGGGAATTGAAACTTGCCAAAATGCCGTAGATATTGATCCTGATGGGAACATTTGGTTTGGAACCATGAATGGATTGACAAAATACATCCCGTCACAGAGTCAAACTACAAGATCAAAACCCACCATCTATTTTGAAAATATCGAGGTTGCTTATAAAACCTTGGATACTATCAACATTAATAATTTTAAGGATGTATTGCAATTAGATCCATTACAAAATCATTTGTCAATTCAATTCAAATCAGTTGATATCAACCATCCAAAAGGGATCGAATATCAATATTCTTTAAATGAGAACCAAAGTCCATGGACCAACAAAGACTTTATAGATTACGGAAACTTAAAAGATGGTGAATATATCTTCACAGTAAGATCAAGAAATATTGATTGGTTAGAAAGTGAAGCTATTCAATTTCAGTTCTTTATTGATAAACCCTTATACCAGAAATCTTGGTTTTTAACCTTAATCTATTCTTCATCAGGAGTTATTATTCTAATCATCATTTTGTTGATATACAGGAGAATAAAAGCAAATAACAAACGAAAGCTTGAGCAATTAGAAATAGAAAATCATTTACTCTCATTAGAACAAAAAGCATTACAGTTACAAATGAATCCACATTTCATTTTTAATGTTTTAAATGGGATCAAAGCCATGGGATATCAAGGTGATACTGAGCAAATGAATACGACCATTAACACCTTTGCAACGCTTCTTAGAAGTATTCTAGCGAGTTCTAGACAAGAAGAAGTTTCTTTAAAAGAGGAAATCAACACCTTGTCTAACTATCTGTCTTTAGAACAGCAAATGGCCGCTAAAGCTTTTGATTTCAATATTGAGGTAAATACGCAGGATATAGACCCAGAGGAAATATTGATTCCTCCTATGTTGATTCAACCTTTTGCCGAAAACAGTGTAAAGCATGGATTTGCTTCAATAAAAGAAACAGGTTTGATCCAAATTAGTTTTACAATCGAAAATGAATTCCTGTGTTGCAAAGTAAAAGACAATGGAATCGGAATTGAAACAGCTCGTAAAAAGAAGAAACATCATCATCCATCAACAGCATTGAAAGTGACTAAAGAAAGGATTGAAAGTTTGACAAAAGATCACAAATTAGAGATCATAGAAGACAAGGGAACAATTGTATCTTTTCGCTTACCTTTAAAAACTGATTTCTAGGTCTATTTGAGGCTTTTTGTATGAGTGTCTTTGCAGGCTCTTATTAAATTTATAATAAATATATGACTCACACGGCAATTTTAGTAGATGATCTTCCAGCAGCACTGACTTTGTTGGAAAATGATATCCAAACAAAGCACCCCTCTATCTCAATTATAGGGAAGGCTTCCAGTGTTGTAGAGGCAGCAAAACTCTTAAGAAAAGAACAACCCGATATTCTATTCTTAGACATT
>CAZDKB010000117.1:6543-7339 GCA_964505885.1 uncultured Flavobacterium sp. | reverse complement strand
ATCGTAGCTGTGGTTGATGCTTTTGCATAAAATGTAAGAGCATCGTATCCAGTTAAATCTCTACCTTCACCACGATCTTCAAAAATACCTCCAATATAAGTACCTGCTGGATCAGTGTCAGAAGGAACATCAATTCTAATAGATGAAGAGCCTTCAAAAGCTTCATTATTATCAACATCAAAACCGTCAACGTTTGCACCGGTAGCAGGATCAAAAGACCTAAAAAATTGATCAGTTAAACCCACAGGAGCATCCGTAAATATCTCTGCAGTATTTGGAAATGTTGCAGGAACTACGTCATCAGAAAGCTCTCTTTCACAGCTCAAAAGTGTGATGAGAAGAATTGCTATTGGAAAGACAATTTTTGTTATTCTATTTTTTATCGTTTTCATGTCTTTATATTTTATTGTCCTAAGTTAATATGAATGTATGTCATGATTTCCCACTCACTACCATTAGGGAACCCAATTGGGCTAATGGTTGGATTTGTAGCACCTGTTGCTGTTGCATTCGGTGCGAATCTTGGAGAGAATTGATCTAAAGATCTCCACATACCTCTAACCCCGATTACAGTACTCGGTAAAATGAACCAATCTGGTTTGCTGATTGTACTTGAAATATCCAGCATAAATTGTGCAGGGTATGTTAAGTTGAAATCTCTATGATAATCGAAAGGTCCCCAATCGTTTAATTTTACATGAGCAGCAATCTTCATCTTCTTATAAATAGATCTAATGTCAGCACCAAATCTTGTGATTGTTCTGTCAGAATCTCCATTTGCCTGACCATTTCCGTA
>CAZDKB010000117.1:0-6533 GCA_964505885.1 uncultured Flavobacterium sp. | reverse complement strand
AGTAGAAATTACCTACAAGACCAAAGTCACGTCCGACTTTAGATACCATTCTAGCATGTGCTTCCCACAAGTCTTGTGCAGGAGCAGATTGACCAAAGGCAAAGAACTGACGATTAGCTAAGAAACCAATGTGTCCGTCCATTGCAGTAGGTAGTTGACGATATACAAAACCAGCACTCATGGCAAATTTTGCATCTTCAGCTCTGTCATTATCCCATTGATACATCCAAGTTGCTGGAGTAGGGTCGTAAGTGAATAAGATCTCACCCGCAGTCATTTCTCTGTTTCCTTGTCTTACAGCAAAAGGATCATCAATAAAGTTTCTTAACCTTCCAGGAGCATCCACACCATTTGGCATTGGATCAACTAGTGGTTTTTGATACATAAAGTTTGGCGCTACTTGTAAATCACCAATTGAGAAGGTGAATCCAGTTAAGAAGTTCGCCATATTTCCGCTACCACTATCTTTCAACTTCCATCCTGTAAAGGTTTGTGTTTGATCAAATCCACCGTTTGCAACCAATCCCATTACAGAACCTTGTGCATACCAGTTGAATTTTCCACCAGAGTATGTAATCTTTCCTTTACCTCCCCAGTTGTCTGAAGACTTAATTCTATCAAGAACAACATTGCCGTTACTATCTAAATCTTGATATGAAATTCCATTTAAAGGACGTCCTGCCCAGATACCTCCAAAAGCAAGCTCGAATTTTCCAAACTCTCTTTCAAATACCAGTGTTGCTCTTTCAGTTAACCATGGTGGAATAACCCCAGAACGAACTTGTTCAGGATTTAAAATACGTCGACCATTTTCATCTAATGGTATGCTTTTACCTCCACCGAAGAATAGTATTGAGTTTAGAGTATCATCAAAATCTTTATGATAAATACCGGTTACATCCCAATGGCCTAATTTTTTTCTATACTTTAAAAGCATGGCTGGGTTAGCTCCCCACCATAATTGAGGTCCAATAGCAGCTTTAAATCCGGATAAAGCTCCTTTTCCATCTACTTCAAGACCCATAATCTCACCATTATAGATGTCTAGATTTGGACCATAATTTGCCTCAGGATATAATCCAAAGAAATCTCCTTCATATCCCCAGTGATAATGTCCAGTTCTATAGAAACCTCTAATATCAAATTTCTTAGTGTTCCATTCAAACTCTGCCTGGTACACACGAACTCTATTATTGTCGGCTAAAACAACTTCTTCTCCATTTGAGCCTTCAACTGATACTGGTCGTGATACGTTTTCATAGAAAATTTCATTTATTGGGTTCGCGGCAATGTTACCTGCCACATTGAAAGTGACTTTTGCTTTCATGTTCGAAGTCGGCTTTGCCTCAACTCCAACAAAGTAAGATTGCATGTGGTCAAAACCTGTACGGCTTGGGAAACTATTTGGGTCGTCGGGATTAGCAGTTGAAGGTGTAGTCAATAAAGTTCCTCCCGTATTAAACGTTTGGAATCTAGCTGTAAACTGACTTAATCTTAGTTTCTCATTTTCACCACCACCACGAGCAGCTTTGTCTCCTCTTGCTCTTAGTACGGCATCCATGATTGAGATGCTTTTGAAGTGGTTTTCGATGAAACTAGCCGTTACACCTTCTCCGTAAGGATTTAAACTATGAGCATCTTTTAGAGCATAATATGCAGCTCTAGGGAATAAGTCATAGGTTCCTCTTTCACTAGTTGGACCCTTAGCACAAATTCCAAACCACTCTTCATTCATATTGTTTTGTCCTTCTTTGAAATCAAGTTGGTAACCACCATTTGCCCATGAAGCGTTGTTATCATGCTGATCTTCTTTTTCTCTATCATCAAATCCAAACTTCCACCATCCATCAGAAAATTGGAACGTAAAACCTCCAATTGAGTTTCCAACTTTTCCAAGACCTGCAGCATTCAAATAAATCTCTCTCCAGTTTTCAACCATATAGTATGCTTGAGACTTTTGATCTTCCTTCATTTCTATTGCATTGAACGCATCAGCACCAAATTCAGTAAACATTAAAGGCATGTCCAACTTGTCTTTTACTACTTGGAACATGTCGGTAAATGAAGCACCTCTATACGTGTTGGTACCATAAATATCAACGTCTTTACATTCCTCAGCAATGATATCAATGAATAAAACATCACCATTACAAATTGCAACCGGGTGATTTGTATCCATCCCCTTCATCATTTTCGCAGCATCATTCATCAACTTATACATTGGTCTACCACGACTTTCTCCAATAAACTGCTTTTGCTTTTCATCATCAGGGAAATCTTCTGTTTCTGCTCCTTGCCAGAACAAACCATAATTGTTTTCGTTTCCTAGCAGATAAAGCAATAGACCTGGTGTATTTTTATATTCTTTCACCAGATTTTCCACTTCGGTCATTAATATTTGCTTCGTTTTTTCATCTGAGTAGTCTGTGATTGGAGTCCAAACACCATCTATAGTCAGACCGTAACGCCCAAAAGAGTGATTAAGCATGGTATAAATACCGTACTTCTCATAGATGTATTTGATCCATCTTGCTGGCACCCCAGTATATTGACGAATCACATTCACATTCATGTTTTTCAGCAAAGACATTTCGTTGTCTAATCCCGCTTTAATAACATCATCTGATTTCTTCCAAAAATTGGCATTTACTGTGTTCGTTCCAATTGGAATGTAATCCCAGTTCATACCATTAATCATGAAATCTTTACCGTTGACAACTAATTTGTCTCCATTGTTATTTTTCACAACTTTCACTTGGTCTGTTTGAGCCAGTACAGAAGTTGTCCATAGTAAAACAAATAACCTTAATAAAATTTTTTTCATCATATAAATAGATTTTGTTGATTCGATTGAAATCATCGATTTCCATAACACCACAATCTACAAACATTTTTAATAGATTCTCAAAAAAGAACCAAACACACCCACACAAATGACAAAAAACGGGACTTAATATTGATAAATTAGCAATTAGCCCAATAATGGTGGGAGTTTTCAATCCATTAACATAGATTAATAATTTTTAGAGATAGCTTAAAAAAGAAGGTGTGTTGTGGTGATGTATAGTTAAAAAGGGGGTTAAAAAGAACCATTAACCCCTTATAAATCTGAGATTTCGTCAAATTTCACTCATTTTACGAAATCGGTGTAGCTATTGAGTGTGTATAGGTCGAACAGACTTTTATTCTTCAAAAGGAGGAGCTAAAACGTCCTTCATAAGTGCATTCTTATCACCATTATAGGTTTTGGTGATAGGGTTTCCATTTCTGGTTAGTCCATCAAAAACACCCTCATCAACTGAGTCCCAAAGAGCAAATTTTGCTTTGCCATCAATTGTTATTAAACCGAAATGATTTTCAGAACCTTTCTTATTGTGTGAATCTTTCCACTGCTCATTAAAAGCTTCGAAATAAAAGCATGAAACCTTGTTTTGATCACTCCATTCTCTGATATGCTTATGATACAATGCTTCTTTGTATTCATCTGTTGCTCTTGAGCCTTTGGGTCCGTAGTGACCATTGGAAACTGTTGCCCAACCCGTCTCACCAATATGAATGGGTTTATTGATACCGATGCTTTTCATATAACTTGATACAGAGTCGTATTGTTTTACAGCAAAGTTTTTGGCTCTATTCATTGCATTGTGAATACGCTCTAAATCACTTAATCCTTTTTCCTTTTTCGGCGATTTCCAAAATTCTGGGTTGTAGTGTGAATTATGATAAGGATAGGTATGCATTGAGACATAATCCACAGCTTTCATTAATTTCTCTAGGTCTTCTGTATGATAACTGTCTTCACCACCGCCCCAAGAAGCATAATCGTCTGAGCTAGTTATCCAAAGGTCTTTGGACAGCTTCCCTTCAGCTTTCAAGTTCTGTAAATAAGTAACCCATTTTAAGATTACATTGGGCTGTACATAATAACTCGTTGCCCAACGGATCATGGCTTCATTTCCTACAGCGACAACCTTTACTATATCTGGATATTCATTAGCCAATGCAACAGCTCGTTTGATTTCTCCTTCATTTTGTTCACTTTCAACAGTATGATCTGGCTCTTTGTCTGTCCATGCATTTTTACAATCAATCCATGCACCTAACATAACATACATTTCAAATTCTGAATCTTCTTTTTTCAATTCAGTAATCGCTTTTAAAACATTGGAAGCATGAGGCAATTGAACGTTATAGGTTCTCAATATTTTAACCCCCATCGCTGATAATATTTTCATATCATCTTTTAACTCATCTAAGGTAGGTTGTACGTCTCTAGATTTTTGACGATACCCTCCATAAGATATTGCCCGATAATTTGGGTTTCCTAATATATCAGCTGCTGTTTTGTAGTTTGATTTCATATCTTTTTTAGAACTTTCTTCACAAGATATGATAGAAGTTATTAAAAGAAAGCTCATTACTATTTTCATTACTCTTACCATAATTCTTGTTTTTTAAATTCGTATTATTTTCTTACAAAGGCAGTCACTTTTATAACTTCACCAGTTCTTTTGAATATTTTATCACTTGTTTCTAAATCTAGAGACAAGGTATTAAACTTTTTTGAGGAACCGTCTCTAAATGAAGTTTCTAAATACTCTGAATCGCTTCTTTTATACACAATTGGTACTTGGCAATAAGTAAATGCCAAAGATCCTGCTTCAAGAGGAAACTCTGCTTTTTTATGGAATACATCCATAAAGGTAAAATTAGAAGCATCAGCTAAAAACTCTTCTGTTCTCAAGATACTTGGAGAAAAACCTAATTGACCTCCTTCTACTTGAATACCCAATTCACCAAACCTACTTAAGATGTCTTCTTTTACTTGACCTGTCATTCCAGGTTGCTGCGCACCTTTACTTTCAGGTGTGTGAGAATAAGGATCTGTAGGGAAAGCACCATAAAGTTTTGGAGATTTATTGACCCCAATACCTTCGTTGATTTCAAAATAATGGTCGAATAAGTTGCCAATCAGAACTCCCTCAGCATCATCATCTATTGCTTCTTGAGTTACTTCATATACAGCCAACAATAGTTTAGAAACCATATGCCAATAAATAGATCCAAGTCCTTCATATCCAAAGAAAGTTCCCGATCTACCTGTAAAAGACTTATGGTCAAATATCTCTTCATAAACTTCTAATAGATAGTCTCGATCCTTTTTTGCAAGCGATTGGTATTGCTCTGGAAGGGAATCTAAAGCTTCTTTTAATTTTTCTGCATTATTGAATGTACCATTAAAATGATACGTTCCTAAACAATCTTTTGAAACAATCTGTTGATTGTTGTCTTTCAGAAGCGTGTTTAACAAACTAGAACCATTTACCTTATCAGCATCGATGTTATTTTTGTCTACAAACCTCGATAAATCTTTGTTTGGATAAAGCACATAACTATACTGGTCTGGTCTAAACAGCGAACTTGCTTTTAAGCTATTTAACAAATCAACACTTTCTTGTGTGGATAAATATCCTGAGCTTAAAGCAGCTACTTGCCCCTCTAACATTTCAGGCAAATAAGAAATAGACACTTCATTTTTACTAGAGGTCATTAAGTTATAGGCATGGAATAGTTTGTCATTTCTCTTGTTTGCTTTGATACTATGCTCTAAATAATGAAGAGAAACGTCTACAAATTCTTGTAACTGATCTTTGGTAATGTTTTTACTATACCCTCTAAAGCCTTTGTCATAAATTTGAAGCCTATATTTACTAGCTGGTATTCCGAGGCCATCCAAAACTTTCTTTCTGTCTGAATCTGAAAAACTACCATCCAATAAGCCTTCATTATCTACTAAAGTTTTAGAAACTCCTTCAAAGAATTCAACCAACTCTTCAGAAATAGCAAACTCATTTGATTCTGATTTTGATAATACCCCTTTGAAAAAACTCAAAAATCTTCGTAGGTAATATAAGGTTACCATAGAAACTCCATTACCAACAAGCGCATTATTTGCGTCATTCCATTCTGGTCTTTGGGTGTTCATCCAAATACCTCCTTCAGGAATAAAGTTGGACATTTTTGCCAATACAGTTGCTAATATTTTCTCAATGAAATTTACTTTACAGATAAAGAAATTCTCATCTCTTAACAGAGCTCCGTCTACACCTATCTCACCTCTTTTGTGCTCTATCTTGGCTTCATTTTCATGATCAAAAACGATGGTGTCTTTCGGGTTTTCTAATATTTCTTCGTAACTCTTAATTCTATATGGAAAATTTGCATAAAAGAACAAATCTTGTGTAAAATAACTTTCTAATTTCCCTGGATAATGATCTTCTATGAACTCTAAAAACTTCAGTAAATAGATAATCTGATGATCACCCCAATATCCAATATATGACCACGGGTTATCAGGCTCAATAGTTTCCCAATCGAAACCTCCTTTTGTCACTCTGTAGGGATTATAACCATCAAAAGTAGTTGCGTTTAGGAATTTATGAATCATTCCTTCGATAAACTCTGGATAGGAGTGAGCTAGCGCTTCCCAATTTTGGAAGATGTCTCTCCAGTTTCCTTCGTAATCAAGAATC
>CAZDKB010000116.1:0-7407 GCA_964505885.1 uncultured Flavobacterium sp. | reverse complement strand
CTAGCGTTACCGTTGCTAATGCTTGAGTTTCACCTCTGGTAAAGATAGATGAACCATGAGCTCTTGGAAGATAATCTACTTCACACCAGATAGGTCTGATGTCTGTAGTTTTTCTTCCGTCTAAACGTAGTCCTTCATTTAAAGTAAGATCACGAACAGCTGTTTTATGAGCTTTTCCGAAATATTTTCCAACAAGGTCTCCATATTCTTCTAATTCTTCTTCAGTGAAAGTAGCAACTAATTCTTCTTTTACTTCAGAGAAAGCTTTTCCTCTTTCTTGTTTAGAAGTTCCTTGTTTTGCGATATCGTAACATCTCTGGTAAGAGAAATCGTGAATTCTTTGTTTTAATTCTTCGTTTTCTGCTTCACCCTCGTACTCTCTAGTTTCTTTTTTTCCTGCAGCCTCGGCTAATTTTACTTGAGCCTCACACTGAACTTTAATTGCTTCGTGTGCAACTCTAATTGCCTCAGCCATTTCTTCTTCAGAAACTTCATCCATTTCACCTTCTACCATGGCTACGAAATCAACAGAAGCTCCAACCATAAGGTCGATATCTGCTTCAGCTAATTGATCATAGCTAGGGTTGATGATAAATTCTCCGTTAACTCTTGCAACTCTTACTTCAGAAATAGGAGCCTCAAAAGGAATGTCTGATAATTGAATCGCAGCTGATGCAGCTAGACCAGCTAATGCATCTGGCATTACGTTTTCATCATGAGACATTAATTGGATCATCACCTGAGTTTCTGCGTGATAATCTTTTGGGAAAAGTGGACGTAACACACGATCTACTAAACGCATGGTTAAGATCTCGTCGTTACTTGGTCTTGCTTCACGCTTCATAAATCCTCCTGGATAACGACCAGCGGCAGCAAATTTTTCTCTGTAATCTACAGTTAAAGGTAGGAAGTCAATTCCTGGGTTTGCAGTTCTTGCAGATACAATTGTTGCGAGTAGCATTGTATCTCCCATTCTTACAACAACAGAACCATCGGCTTGTTTGGCTAATTTTCCTGTTTCTAATGTGATGGTTCTTCCATCTCCAAGTTCTATGACTTGGTTAAATACTTTTGGAATCATACTGAATAATTCGTTAATTAAAAATTCGTAGTTGTTGTGTTGTTGTGCGTTGTTAATTCCAATGGAGTATTCATCAACTAAAATAGTTAGGAATTCAGAACTTTAAAAAAGATTCTAATAAAAAAGAGGTGCGTTTGATCGCACCTCTTTTTAGGTATTATTTTCTAATTCCTAGTTCTTTGATAATTGCACGATATCTTTCGATATCTTTTTTCTTTAGATAGTCTAACAGACTTCTACGTTTTCCTACCATTTTCACTAGAGAACGCTCTGTGTTAAAATCTTTACGATTTTGCTTTAAGTGCTCAGTTAAGTGATTAATTCTGTAAGTGAACAATGCAATTTGTCCTTCTGCTGTTCCGGTATCGGCTTTCCCTTTACCGTGTTTTTCGAAGATTCCTTCTTTTACTTCTTTAGTTAAATACATGCCAATATTATTTAAATGATTTTTATGTACTCAATGAGTTTTTCATTGAAGTTGCAAATGTACAATTATTTTTTAATTCTGAATATCAACAAATAGTTTTAATTCCTTAGAAAATAAACTATTAGACTTTCCTCGGGTCTAAGAAGTAAAGAGCACAGAAAGTTGTGGTTGATAGTTTTTATTAAATGTAAAAGTCCCGCCGAAGGCGGGACTTATTTATTATGCTCTTAAAGGTTGATTCTGAATTAGATCGATATACAGATTTACCTTTTCTTTTAAGTGTTTTCTTTCAAATATTTGATCTAAGAATCCATGTTCTAATAAAAACTCTGAACGTTGGAAACCATCTGGAAGATCTTTACCTGTAGTATCTTTTACCACACGTGGACCCGCAAACCCGATCAAAGCACCAGGTTCCGCTACGTTAATATCTCCTAACATAGAAAAAGAAGCTGTTGCTCCTCCAAAAGTTGGATCTGTACATAAAGAAATGTATGGAAGTTTAGCCTCTGCTAACTGTGCAAGTTTAGCCGATGTTTTCACCAATTGCATCAAGGATAACGATGCCTCCATCATTCTAGCTCCTCCAGATTTTGAGATCAATAAGAATGGAAGTTTATTTTGAATCGCATATTCTATGGCTCTGGCAATTTTTTCACCTACTACAGAACCCATAGAACCTCCAATAAATGAAAAATCCATTGCTGCGATCACTAGATCTTTCCCCATACTTTTTCCAACTGCAGTTCTAATTGCGTCTTTCAACTTTGTTTTAGACTGCATTGCCTTTACTCTGTCTGGGTATTTTTTTGTGTCTTCGAACTTCAATGGATCTTTAGATACCATTTTAGCGTCTAACTCTGTGAATTTATTATCGTCAAAAAAGATCTCGAAATACTCTTTACTTCCAATTCTTACATGATAACCATCTTCTGGGCTCACATATAAATTGCGCTTTAATTCTTCCGTATCAATGATCTTTCCACTTGGAGTCTTGTACCAAAGTCCTTTCGGAGTGTCTTTCTTCGCTTCGGTAGGAGTTTGAATTCCTTTGTCTTTTCTCTTAAACCAAGCCATAATGTGTAAATAGTTGTTCGTTATTTGTTAGTCATTCCGTAATTATTAGGGATAACCGCGGGTGACAAATTTAGGGGTTTATTTTTAAGTAAGAAACAAAAAAAAGTCTGGTAACACAAATAAGAAATTACAGTATCACCAGACTTTATTTAAGACTACTCTTTCTATAAAGTGTCTACATTATTTAGATCTTCAAATGCTTGTTTTAAACGAGTCTTTAGAGTACTCTCTCCAACACGTAACCATTTTCTTGGATCGTAGTGTTTCTTATTTGGTTGATCTGCTCCGTCAGGATTTCCAATCTGAGTTCTTAAATAATCAATATTATCATTCATATAATCACGAATTCCTTCCGTGAATGCAAACTGTAAGTCAGTATCAATATTCATTTTGATCACTCCATATCCAATGGCTTCTCTGATCTCTTCTAGAGTTGATCCTGATCCACCGTGGAACACAAAATCAATCGTATTATGCGCTACTCCATATTTCTCTGAGATATACTCTTGAGAGTTCTTCAAGATTTTTGGAGTCAATTTTACATTTCCAGGCTTGTAAACTCCATGTACGTTTCCAAAAGCTGCAGCAACAGTAAATTGATCGCTAACTTTTAACAGTTCTTCATATGCATAAGCAACTTCTTCTGGCTGAGTATATAATTTAGAAGCATCTACATCAGAATTGTCTACACCATCTTCTTCACCACCAGTAATTCCTAATTCGATCTCTAAGGTCATTCCCATTTTAGACATACGGGCCAAGTATTCTTTACAGATCTCAATGTTTTCTTCGATTGGTTCTTCCGAAAGATCAATCATATGAGAGCTAAATAAAGGTTTTCCAGTTTGGGCGAAGTGTTCTTCACTTGCATCTAGCATACCGTCAATCCAAGGCAATAACTTTTTTGCACAGTGGTCTGTATGTAAGATTACAGGAACACCATATGCTTCTGCCATTAAGTGAATGTGCTTTGCTCCAGCTACAGCTCCAGCAATGGCCGATTTTTGACCTTCGTTAGACAAACCTTTTCCTGCATTGAATTGAGCTCCACCGTTAGAAAATTGAATGATAACAGGTGCATTTAATTCTTTCGCAGTTTCTAAAACTGTATTAATTGTATTTGAACCTACAACATTTACCGCAGGTAGTGCAAAGGCTTTTTCTTTTGCTAATTTAAAGATCTCTTGTACTTCGTAACCGGTTGCAACTCCGGGCTTAATATTATGACTCATCGCGTAAGTTTGTGTTTATTGAATAGTAACATCAAATGTAAAGAAAAGTCCTGTTTTTCAATCACAAATGATCGGAAAAAAACGAAAACGTTATAGGCTGTTTTATCAACAATTAGAAAGGATAGTTGATACCGATATTGTAAACAGCATTGGCAAAATTATAATTTTGGAACCAACGATTGCCCTGCAAGTAGGGTTCATGCATTTTAAATCCTAGATCTAAACGAAATACTAAGAAACTAAAATCATAACGGAGTCCAAATCCAGAACCAACAGCAAGATCCTTAATAGAACGGAATCCGTTAAATCTTGCCTCGTCTTCAGCAAAAATTGAGTTTGTAATATCCCAGATGTTTCCTGCATCAACAAATAAGGCTCCTTTTAAACTTCCAAACATATCAAAACGATATTCTGCACTTGTCAAGAACTTTAAAGACCCAATATTATATTCCAATCCAGAATCTCTTCTTCCAGGTCCAAGATCAAATGTTTGCCATGCGCGAATATCGTTTGAACCTCCCGCGAAATAACTCTTTACAAAAGGCACTGCGGAATTATCATAAGGAACTATGGCTCCTACAAAGGATCTGAATCCGAATACCGAAGTGGCATCGATATCCCAGAACTTTTTGTACTCAATATCTGTTTTGAAATATTGAGCAACGGGTATGTTGAAAATGGTTCTTCTATTATTTGCATTTCGTTTGCGAGAGACCAGAGGAGCAATGCTTCCCGAGTTGGCAACCCTTATTCTGAAAAAAGAGAAGTTATTATCTCTAAAATCTGTTTGATTATTATAGGTAAAAGAATAGGCCAATGTTGGAATCAAGAAATCGGATGTAATGATGTTATAACGATCGAGAATATTCAGATTATCCTGGAATTCTTGAGGATTTGAATTCTGAAAAGCAGTGTCCTGAAAAACATCGTTCATGAAGTCTAAGGGCTGCTGGCCAAAATTATCTAATTGAAAGTTAGGATCATTATTATATGTTCTTGCTATATCGGCGAGTTTACGATATTCAGAATCATAGATCTGAAAATAGGTTCCGATACGAAGATTTCGCACATATTGTGTGTTAAAGATCTCTAATTGGATGGTTTTCTTCTCGTCATACTTCCATTTATAATCGATCATTCCAGTTACGGTTTGTCGATCTAACCCTATGTTCTTCTGTAAACTTGTACCTAAGGTAAACATAGTTCTTGGCGACATCCTTTTGGGTACTAATTTATTTAAGCCGAAAGGCGCTACTAATCGTGGTACTTCTAACGATAAATCCGATCCGATTTCCCAAGAGTTGAAGAAGTTGCCAGTCTGATTTGCGTCTTGCGAGGCATTAAAGAATGAACCCAAAAAGGAAAGTTTGAACAACTCAGCTCCTTTAAAAGTATTTCTATTGATCAATGAGAATTTACCCGAGACTCCTAGATCCCTGATGTTATTATGGGTTAACTCCGTCTCTAATCCTAAGGTGTATTTTTCAATCGGGGTTAATGAAATAAATACATCCAATCGATTGTCGGTTCCTTCAACTTGTTTGTATTGGATATTGACCGTTTTAAAGTTCTTTAACGACTTTAAGTGAATTCTTGTTAGGTTTCTTAGACTGTCTGTATACACCTCACCAGGTCTGATAAAGATAGATTCTGATAGAAGTTTAGGATTGTATTTTAGTTTTTCTGAGGATTTAAAGATGATCTTATCGTAATCTTCAATGAATGGGTAGTTAGAATCAAAATTACCCTTTGTAAAACTGTAATCAGTATATACAGTGACTGTTCTTAATTTCTGTATTTTGTATTCCAGGATCTTTGACTCTCCTTTGTCATCCGTCACTCTCTCTTTATCTCTGATCCTGAGTTCAACGTTTGTTTTAAAGGTGATGGTGTTTGCCGTGTCTATTTCGTGAAAACCGAGACCTTGTTCTGTGAAATGATAGAGTCCGTGATTTCGAAAATATTTGATAATTCGCTCCGCCTCCTTGTTGAAGTTTTCATATCTAACTTGATCACCACTTTTAATATAGGAATCGTCTTTTATAATATTATAAAGAGAATCAAGAACGGGAGATTTGATATCGTATTTGATCGAGTCAATATATGTTGCAGTTCCCGGCTCAATGATATAGTTGACAATTGCTTTTTTATTCTTAATAGAATCTATCCTCGTGTCTACCTTAACTTGATAATATCCTTGGGTTTTTAAATAAGCACTGAGGTTTCTTGCCGTTCGCTTGGTTTTTCTAGGGTCTACAATTGATGGGGCTTGTCCGTTTTTAAGAAACCAGTTATTCAGACCAATCATAGAGTTTGCAAATGCGATGCTCTGTTTTTCAGAGAAAATCCCTTTGATGAAATTATAGGTTTTTGGCTTCTTTTGACCCCATTCAGAGGGGGTCTTTGGTTTTTCAGTATTTCCTAAATTGTAGAAATACAATGATAAAGGAAGTCCTAAGGTTTTACTATTTGGTTTTTGAACAATTAGCTCATCCAATTTTGGGTCTGAGGTTTTTTTACCGTCCACCAATACTACATTTTTGGTAAGTAACTGTTCACTTTCTTTCACTCTTTTTACCGAATTACAGGCAGAGAAAAAGACAGTCAATAAAAGTAAAACACCAAGTTTTTTCATTAAGCACATTGGAAATACAAAATCAAAAATACTATTTTTGGACAGTATACAGAGATAAAATGGGTTTATCTAAAAATCATCTGAAACTAATAACAAGTTTACGCCAAAAAAAGTATCGGCAGAAGCATGAAATGTTTGTTGTTGAGGGAGTAAAAGTTGTTAATGAGTTCTTGAATTCAAAATTTGAATGCCATCTTCTGTTTAGTGCGGATCCTGAATTCGATTCTAAAATCGATTTCGAGCTAATCAGTGAAGAAGAACTTAAAAAAGCGAGTCACCTTGTGACGCCTAATAAGGTATTGGGGATCTTTAAAATACCAGAATCTGTTGAGGCTAAAACTGGGTTGATTTTAGCGTTGGATGATATCAATGATCCGGGTAATTTAGGAACTATTATCAGATTGTGCGATTGGTTCGGAATTGATCAATTGGTATGTTCAAATCAAACTGTGGATTGTTATAATTCTAAAGTAGTCCAAGCAAGTATGGGCTCTCTGACTAGGGTGAATATCAACTATACAGATCTTGATAAGTATTTAGACGAAACTGAACTGCCTGTATTTATTGCCGACATGAATGGTGAGAATGTATACCAATCATCCTTGCCTAATCTAGGTGTCTTAGTGATGGGGAATGAGGCCAACGGAATATCCCAATCCATTAAAGAAAAAGCAAACCATATTCTTAGTATTCCAAGGTTTGGCAAACTTCAAAAAACTGAAAGTCTCAATGTAGCAACAGCTACAGCTATTTTATTGAGTGAGTTTAGAAGACAATAACTCAATTAACAATTAACAATTATCAGTTGTCAGTTGCCTGTCATCCGTTGTTTGTTTTTGGTTAATATGGAGATGGGTTAATTCGTTTATGTGTTGATTTGTCTAGTTGAATTTTTATATTTCACTAATCACTAATCACTAATCACTAATCACTAATCACTAATCACTAATCACTA
>CAZDKB010000115.1:0-7516 GCA_964505885.1 uncultured Flavobacterium sp. | reverse complement strand
GATAAAGTACTCTTGCTCAAAACCAAACCAGAAATCATTATCATCATCATCGATCTTCGCTCTTGCATTTGTAGGGTGCGGAGTTCCATCAGCATTTAATACTTCTGTCATTACTAAGTATCCATCTCTTCTTGCTGGATCTGGATAAATTGCTACTGGCTTTAATAAACAGTCAGATGAACCTCCTTCTGCTTGTTTTGTAGACGAACCGTCGAAAGACCAGATTGGACAATCTTCTAATTTTCCGCTGAAATCTTCTTCGATCTTGGTCTTACTTCTCATGTTCTGAGTTGGGAAGTAACCGTCTAACCAAATGTACTCTAATTTAGACTTGCTCATTGTGTTGTTTTATAAGTTAATAACGCAGACAAATATAAATTAAATCGTTCTGTTTGAATAAAAAAATGAACTCATTTGGCGCTTTTTATTAAGAAATTATTCACATTTATTATTTTGCTAAAAAACAGACTTTTAGAATGTCGATTTTGTAAAATTTATCTCCTATTTTGAGAATATTAAAACAGTTTTTTCAAGCGAGTTTTTAACGAATACCTTTTCGTAAAAGTCGATTTGTTTTTGAAATCAAATCAAACTGTAATTTTCTTCTTAATATTTCACTAATTGACTTCTTTCAAGACGTCATTAGAATGAAAAAATTCATGTACTTTTGTGCAAAATTCCATTCTAGTAATGAGTCAAGAAGTTTCCAAAAGATATGCTCAAAGAGGTGTTTCAGCTTCTAAAGAAGATGTGCACAACGCTATCAAGAATATAGACAAAGGTTTATTTCCAAAAGCATTCTGTAAGATTGTACCAGATTATCTCACCAATGATAATGAATACTGTTTGATCATGCATGCGGATGGTGCAGGAACCAAGTCTTCTTTGGCTTATATGTATTGGAAAGAAACGGGCGATGTTTCTGTTTGGAAGGGAATCGCTCAGGATGCATTGATCATGAATATTGATGATCTTTTATGCGTTGGTGCTACAGATAATATTATGTTATCGTCCACCATTGGAAGGAATAAGAATTTGATTCCTGGTGAAGTGATTTCAGCTATTATCAATGGAACAGAAGAACTGATAGAAGATTTAGGAAAGTTTGGAGTAACTATACATTCAACTGGAGGTGAAACTGCAGATGTTGGGGATTTGGTAAGAACCATTATCGTAGACTCAACTGTGACGGCTAGAATGAAGCGTTCTGATGTGATTGATAATGCGAATATCAAAGCGGGAGATGTGATTGTTGGATTGTCTTCCTTTGGTCAGGCAAGCTATGAGACAGAATATAATGGGGGGATGGGATCTAATGGATTGACATCTGCGAGACATGATGTTTTCAATAAATATCTTGTGGAAAAATTCCCTGAAAGTTTTGATGCTGCCGTTCCTGAAGAATTAGTGTATTCTGGAAATGTAAAATTGACAGATGCTGTTGAATATTCACCGATTGATGCAGGTAAATTGGTCTTGTCTCCAACAAGAACCTATGCGCCGATTATCAAGGCTATTTTGGACAAGTATAATTCGGAATCTGTTCACGGAATGGTGCATTGCTCTGGAGGAGCTCAAACTAAGATTTTACATTTCGTAGATGACCTACATATCATCAAAGACAATATGTTTGCCATTCCACCTCTATTTAAATTGATACAGGAACAATCTAAAACCGATTGGAAAGAAATGTATCAGGTATTTAACTGTGGGCATAGAATGGAACTCTATGTTTCTCCGGAAATTGCGGAAGATATTATCACAATCTCTAAGTCCTTTAATGTAGATGCACAGATCGTTGGTAGAGTAGAAGCTTCAGAATCTAAGAAGCTAACTATCACAAGTGAGTATGGTAAATTTGAGTACTAGTTAGATTTCTCAAATAAGAATTCAACCGACTCTTCACCTGCAGAGATGATTGCTTTTAATTGATTCTCTTCAAAAGTATACTTTATCTTCTTAGGAAATTCATTTTCAGGGTTTTCACATATAAAAGAGTCAGTACTGATCTCAGTTATAGTAAAAAGAGTAGGCTCTTCATTGACACCCTCCACCCTAAAAACGAGTTTTCCGTCCAACTCAACAATAGAAAGAATTTCCTTAAAAACCGTATCCTTTCCTTGCATGGTAAATCCAATTCCCGTGAAATCTGAGTTCCATATTTCATAAGTGGTCTTTCCTTCAGCGTCGTTTAAACGAGTCCATTTTCCAAGAATAAAATCTGGTTTTGGAGGTGTTTCATGTCCGCAATTAAATAGAATTATACAGCTAAGTAGAAGGAATATTCTTTTCATTTGATGATTGTTTTTCTAAAGGTAATACAATTCTTAATATGAAAAGAATCCCATAAAAAATCGTAAATTCGCCTCCTATACTACAGGAAAATGCTAGACAAATTACAGATTGTAAAACAACGCTATGACGAAGTATCAGACTTGATCATTCAACCTGATATTATCACAGATCAGAAACGTTATGTTCAATTGAATAAGGAATATAAAGACCTAGGAGAGGTTGTTAAGAAAGCTAAAGAATATGAATCCTTATTAGCAAATATTGCTGAGGCCAAAGAGATCATTTCTGATGGTTCGGATGCCGAAATGGTAGAGATGGCAAAAATGGAAATGGATGTGGCGAATACGCGTATTCCTCAATTAGAAGAGGAAATCAAATTTCTGTTGATTCCTAAAGACCCTGAAGATGCAAAGAATGCTGTGGTAGAACTGCGTGCAGGAACAGGAGGTGATGAAGCGAGTATTTTTGCTGGTGACCTATATAGAATGTATACCAAATATTGTGAGGGAAGAGGCTGGAAAGTTTCTACGGTAGATTACAGTGAAGGTACGTCTGGTGGATTTAAAGAGATCCAATTCGAGGTGTCTGGAGATGATGTCTACGGAACCTTAAAGTTTGAAGCAGGAGTGCATCGTGTACAACGTGTTCCTCAGACAGAAACTCAGGGTCGTGTTCATACATCAGCAGCTACCTGTATGGTTTTTCCCGAAGCCGAAGAGTTTGATGTAGAGATCAACCCTAAGGATGTAAGAATTGATTATTTCTGTTCGTCTGGTCCTGGAGGTCAGTCTGTAAACACAACCTATTCTGCGGTTCGTTTAACGCATATCCCTACTGGATTAGTTGCTCAATGTCAGGATCAAAAGTCTCAGCATAAGAACAAAGAAAAAGCCTTTAAAGTATTGCGTTCAAGATTGTATGATCTTGAGTTAGCTAAGAAGCAAGCTGAAGATGCTGCTAAGAGAGGTTCCATGGTGACTTCAGGAGATAGATCTGCAAAAATTAGAACTTATAATTATCCTCAAGGAAGAGTGACCGATCATAGAATTGGTTTGACACTTTACGATCTTCAGAATATCGTTAATGGAGACATCCAAAAGATCATCGATGAGCTGATGTTAGCAGAGAATACAAGTAAACTAAAGGAGCTAGGAGAAACCATCTAAGAAATGAATTATACGTATTCCATATGCTTTCCCGATAAAAAGGATATCGAGTATGTAAATGCTATTCTTACTGAAGATGAGGTGCTTCGCGTTGCGAATGAATTTCCGTGGAACGAGAAGTTGGATCTTATGGAAAGATTAGACGATGATCATATCCATTTCAACCCATCCTTAGATTTTACGTGTAAAGAAGATTCATTTAGTTTCTGTTTGACAGCAAATAGAAATGCTCAAAATGACTTAGAGTTCTCACTTTGGTATAATAGAAAGGTAAACTATAAACCTTTCTTTGGACTGTTTGGTGAAAAACAAAAGATGCAGATAATTGATAAATGGGGATTTCAAAAGACGGATGCTATCGATTATCTCAAAATATTTCTAGATAAAGAATATCAAGAGCTTGAAGCCTTGATGAGTATATAAAAACGAAACAGGACAAAAAGTATGAAAGTCTGTCATTCTGTCCCGACGCTTCGGGATATTTCAGAATCTTTTTAGGCAGATTTTTGATTTGTTTTAGAATCTGAAACAAGTTCAGATTGACAAATAAATAACTTTTTGGATTCCCTTTTTTTATCCTAATAAGTGCAATTCTGTAAAGTCTTTGTCGATTGTAATGCAGTTCTTTCCATTTACTTTTAAGTTCTCTAATGGAATCTCAACATTGTCTATTTCAATAGTCTTGATCTTAAAAGGTAGGTTATGGAATACCAAATTAAACTTTGAGTAATTGGCATTAAACTTACCTTCTTTGTGCTGCTGTACGATCAGTTCTTTAGACTTACCGGTAAGCTTAAAAGTTCTTAAACTATATCTTCCTTTCTTATAATCGAATCCATCATGGGCATCATCAAACAGTTGAGATTTTTCTTTACCTTTTTTATAGTAGATGTCTAAAGAGATCTCGTCAAAATCCTTTTCTCCAACATACTGCTGTACGGGATATTTTGGTATGATAGCTCCTTCTTTGATAAAGATTGGAACGCTGTCAATATCCGCATCAACCCACATTTCTTTTCCTCCTTCAACAACTTCATCCGTCCAGAAGTTATACCATTTACCTCTAGGGATATACATACGTCTTCCCTTGGCATTTGGTTCCATAATTGGACATACTAAGATCTGATCTCCGTAAATAAACTCGTCACTTCTATAGTGAGTGTGAATATCTTCTTGATCGTGTAATACAAGAGATTTAATAATCGGAGTTCCTTCTTCTGCATATTTCCAGAAAGCAGTATATAAATAAGGAAGTAATTGATACCTCAATTCCACGAACTTTCTAACGATATCCGTGATGTCATCTCCAAATTCCCAAGGTTCTTGGTCTCCATGATCCCCTGATGAATGCACTCTACAAAACACATGGAAAACTCCCATTTGTATCCAACGTGCAAACAGTTCGCCTTGAGGCTGTTCTGCAAATCCTCCAATATCGGAACCAGCAAAAGAGAAACCAGACATGGCCATTCTCTGTGCTTGTACATTGGCGATCCATAAATGCTCCCAAGTGGCAACATTATCTCCAAACCAACTTGAGGTATATCTCTGAGTTCCTGAATAGGCAGAACGAGTGATCACAAACGGACGCTTTGGATAGCAGTACTTCTTCAATCCATGATAGGTAGCTCTTGCCATCTGCATTCCGTAAATATTATGTGCCTTTCTGTGACTGCATGGGTTTCCATCATAATCATGTCTTACATCATCTGGGAATGTTTTGTTTGGAACCTCCATCACAGCAGGTTCATTCATATCGTTCCAAACACCTTTGACTCCTATATCTTCAATGAGCTCTTTGAACAGTCCAGACCACCATTCTCTTACTTCTGCCTTTGTGTAATCGGGGAAATAACACTCTCCTGGCCAAACCTTTCCTTTCATATAAGGACCATCAGCTCTTTTACAGAAATAATCTTTATCTAAAGCTTCCTTAAACACAGAATATTCATGATCTATTTTGATCCCTGGATCAATGATCACAACTGTTTTAAATCCGTCTTCCTCAAGCTCTTTCACCATTCTCTTAGGATCTGGGAAATAGTTCTTATCCCAAGTAAAACATCTGAATCCATCCATATAATCGATATCCAAATAGATGGCATCACATGGAATGCTAAGGTCTCTAAATTTCTGAGTAATTTCTTTTACGTTAGACTCCGGATAATAACTCCATTTACATTGATGGAATCCTAAAGCCCAAAGAGGAGGTAAGGTATGTGGCTTACCGGTAAGGTCTGTATAATTCGCTACTACATCTTGCAATTGAGGTCCGTAGATGAAATAGTAATTCATTTCACCACCATCTGCCCAAAAACTCGTGATATTTCTTCTTTCATGAGCGAAGTCATAATGACTCCTAAATGTATTATCGAAAAAGATTCCGTAGGCTTTATTCTCATGAATTCCTGTGTAGAATGGAATCGCCTTATAGATTGGGTCAGTCTCTTTACCGAATGCATAAGAATCTGTGGACCAATTCTCAAAACGACGCCCTTTTAAGCTCACCTGAACTGGTTTGTCTCCTAAACCGTAATAACTTTCAGTTCTATGTGATACCTTGCTCATCTTTACGATGTTTCCACCGTAATGGTAACTTTCTTCCCAATGGAATCCAAGCTCATCTTCATTGATCACTTTACCGTCCTTTGCATCATACAAAGCAACACGCATATTCGCTTTGGTTACTTTACAGATTAATTTAGAGGTTGTGATCACATAGAATTCTTTTTCTTCAGATACTTCTAATTTATTGTATCCTCTACTTGCATGGATGGTGACACCATAAGAAAAATCGTTATCAAATTTACCAGTAGTGGCATAACGAAAACGAATCACACTATCTCTTACAACTGTCACTTGAAGAGCAACTCCGTTGTGAGCGGTGAAGGTTAATGTATCCACATCTTTGGTGTATTCTATAATATGGGTTGGAAACTGATTTCCTTTATACTCGAGTTCGGTATTAACAATCATTCGGCATCATTTTTTCGACATGTAAAAAAACGGAAAAAAACGCAGAGAATAAAGTGTTTCTCAGGCTTTTATTAACGATAACGGTGTAGTTATCTACATATATTTCAAAGCCATCATTCCTAATGGAGGAAGGTCTAATGAGATCGACTGGTCTCTAAAATTCCAAGCGATTTCTTCTGATGACACTTTTTTATTGTGATAATCTCCAGTTCCATTGAATTTCTTCGCATCCGAATTAAAGATCTCCTTTAGATTACCTGCTCTAGGAACTCCAATTCTATAATTTTCTCTTGGAATCGGGGTCAAATTACAAATGACAATTACATCGTCTTTTTCGTTCTTTCCTTTTCTGATGTAAGAAACTATCGAGTTTTCATGATCTCCATGATCAATCCATTCAAATCCTTCCGCAGTAAACTGATTTTGATGAAGTGCTTTTTCTTTCTTGTATAAGGTGTTCAAAGCCTTTACAGTTGCTTGAGCACCTTTGTGAACATCATACTCTAATAAATGCCAATCTAGACTTTGTTGGAAGTTCCACTCACTAGATTGCCCAAATTCACCTCCTTGAAATAATAATTTGGCTCCAGGATGTGTATACATGAAACTGTATAATAATCGTAGGTTTGCAAATCGTTGCCATTCGTCTCCTGGCATTTTACCTAAAATCGATTGCTTACCATAAACCACTTCATCATGAGATAGAGGAAGCATAAAATTCTCAGTAAATGCGTAATTTAAACTGAAGGTCAATTCATTTTGATGATGCTTTCTATAGATTGGTTCTTTGGAAAAATACTCTAAAGTATCATGCATCCATCCCATCATCCATTTCATTCCAAAACCAAGTCCACCAATATAGGTAGGCCTTGAAACCATTGGGAAGGAAGTAGATTCCTCAGCTATGGTTTGAACGTCAGGAAAGGCAGAATAAACAGCTTCATTCATCTCTTTCATAAAGGCAATCGCCTCTAGGTTTTCTCTTCCACCAAATTGATTTGGTTCCCATTCTCCATCTTCTCTGGAGTAATCTAGGAACAACATAGAAGCTACAGCATCTACTCTTAGTCCGTCTGCAT
>CAZDKB010000114.1:0-7808 GCA_964505885.1 uncultured Flavobacterium sp. | reverse complement strand
GTTGGGATGATTGGATATGGTCTCGAGATTGTGGATTACGTGAAGTATTAAAACTTCAAAGATTACAGATTATTCAAAATCTCTGAATCTGGATTCAGTTCAGTGGGTTCTTGCCCTCGTCTAAAGAGTCGGGCTGACAGGCTTCCTTTTAGAACTACTTCTTCCCCACTCACTTCCAACCAACTCCCTTCTCTTAATCCTAAAACTGGGGTTTGATTAAAGACATGATATTCTTTGATTCTGGTCTCTCGAGTCTCACCCATATGTTTAGAAGAGGGATCAGGATCTAGATAATGTGCATTGATATTAAAAGGTATCATTCCTAAGGTATTAAAGCTTGGTGGGTATACAATGGGCATATCATTGGTATTCATCATGGTCACACCACAAATATTGCTACCCGCACTGGTTCCCAAATAGGGAGTCCCAGAGTTCAACGCATTTTTAAGATCTTCAACAATATCATTTGCATATAATTGATTCACCAATTCAAAAGTGTTTCCACCTCCAGTAAAAATAGCTTGAGCATTTTTCACCACATCCTTTGCATTTGGATACTCATGTATTCCAACCACCTTAATATCAATCTTTTGAAAGGCCAATTGAACCTTCGAAGTGTAATCATCATAAGAGATACCGCTCGGTCTTGCATAAGGAATGAATAGAATCTTATCAACTCCCTCGAAAAATTCTGAAAGTGTAGGCAACAAATATTCCAAAGGGCCACTGCCATGAACTGTGGAAGTACTCGCAATGATTAATCTTTTCATAAGTAATAATTAGAGTACGAACTTAATTAATTAACATAACTTTATTGAATAGTTTTTATAATTTCACACTTGTGAAGCCTTTCTTTGCAACTCAATTCGTTCAAAACATGAAATACAGGAATTTCTTTTTTCTATTCTTTTTATTGTTCTCTATGCAACTATTTGCACAGAAGAACTTTTTCCTTAAAGGATATGTAAGAGATTCAACAGATCTTATTGTAAACGCGCACATAGTTAACATCAGCAAGGAAAAAGGAACCTTTTCTAATGATTTTGGAGTCTATAAAATCGTGGTTTCTATTGGCGATACGCTTGAAGTAAGTTCTGTGCAACATGAATTCTTTAGAACAGTAGTGACAGAGCAGATGGCTTTTTCAAAGGAATTGAGAGTGGTATTAAAACGTCGGGTGATCGAATTGGACGAGATCATTCTCAAACGACATAATCTAACCGGAATCTTACGTTCCGATCGCAAACAAGTGCCTAAAGACTCCATAGCCGCTGTAGGTCGAAGTATAAGTGATGTGATCTCAGAACTAGCTGCACAAGAAAAAGCGCTTGTTCAGAATGTAAACGCTTCGGACAAAGGAACAGCTGGCGTCATCACCAAGAAAACAGATCCTACTAAAAAGTTTGATGGAGTTGGAACGACTATAGGTCTTGGAAACGGGAAAAACAAAAAGGATGAAGAAATAAAAAAGATCATTTCGGACAAGTTTACGAGTCAGATCATATTAGATAAATTCGGAAAAGATTTCTTTTCAGAAATCAACATTCCAGAAAATCAAATATTCGCGTTTATTGATTATTGTAAGAAATTCGATATCAAAGGACTGTACAACAAAGGATATCTTTTGCAAATAGCGGTTCTTTTACAACGTGAAAGCCCTGCTTTTCTTAAGAGTATTAAAGAATAAAGCTTTAACATAAGTTTATCCATATTTGGATTTATATATTGTATTTTTATGTAGAAAAAAATTCTATAGCGTGATTAAAAGACTACCCTTTTTACTTATTGGACTATTTTTTCTGAGCTCCCTTTCTCATAGTCAGATAAACAATAAATTCTGGATACAAGGAAAGGTAATTGATTCTGCTGGAGTCGTGAAAGATGTGAATGTAATTAATTTACAATCGAATAAAGGAACATTCACCAATGATTTTGGCGATTATAAAATGTTAGTTTCCATTGGTGATTCTGTTCAATTTACGTCTGTCAACCATCAAACCATTACAAGAGTAATGACAGATTTCCATTACCGTTCAGAAATTTTGGATGTTTTTATGCCAGTAAAGACTGTTGAATTAGATGAGTTTGACTTAAAACGACATGATCTAAATGGATATTTGACATTGGATACCAAGAAGACTCCTGAAGACAGAAAAGCAGCTGCCCTAAATAGAGTCATGGATTTTTCTAAGGTAGATATGAATGTACAATATGACGGAGATTTTATTGATCAAAATGTGAGACCACCCATCGCCGTAGTAGACCCAACCGCGAATTTTGTGGGTTTAGGAGCTGGTGGTGCGGCATATTTTGCATTTAAGAACTCAGAAAAATTATGGGCTTTAAGAAGGCAAATAGACTATCAGCAAGCATTTCCAAAACTGATTGTAAGTGAGTTTGGTGAGACTTTCTTTGAAGATATTCTAGAAATTCCAAAAGATAAATTCTATAATTTTCTAGCTTATTGTAATCCACTAGGAATCGAGAATCTCTATAAGAATAATAGGAAAATAGAATTGATCAATATTCTTAGAAAGGAAAGTAAGACTTATCTTGCACTACTCAAAGAACAAGAGAAAGAATAGTCATTTATGAGATTACCTAAACTATTGCTATTCTTAGCAGTACTTCCCCTATTTGCTTTTTCAATGCACAAGTATTACCTCAGTAATACTCAAATGGAATATGTTGAGAACCAACAAAGTATTCAGATCATCATCAATGTATTTATGGATGATATAGAATTGGCTATCAACGAGGACTACAAAGTGGATCTTCAATTAACAACCAAAAAGGAACTTTCAAACTCGGATGCTTACTTCGAGAAATACCTGAATGAAAAATTAAAATTCAAAATCGATGAAAAATCGGTTCCCTACTCTTATCTCGGCAAAGAATACGAAGGAGATCTTGTTTATCTCTACATAGAAATCGCCAATGTTAAAGAGCCAAAACAAATTGAGGTTCTGAATACAATTCTCACCGCCAATTTTGATGATCAAAAAAATGTGGTTCAGTTGAAGAACGGAAAGAAAAGAACTAGCGAGATCCTAACCAAAAAGAATGATAAAGCTTTGTTAAAATTTTAAGTTAAAATTAACATTCTTAACACTTATTCTTATTTTCACGACTTATTTAATCTAACCTGAAAAACATGAAGAAATTAGCTTATTTAGCGATGGCTGCACTGTTTATTTCTACCGCAGTTTTCGCTCAGAGTAGCGCAAAAAATCCTCAAAAGGGTCATACCGACCTAAACAAATTCAGACAACTTAAAGATGTACTTCCAACTCCGAATAGCCAAAGAACGGCCTCTGGAGCACCCGGTTATGAGTATACTCAGCAAAAAGTTGACTATGTCATGAACATTGTTCTTGACGAGGATAAAAATAGAATCTCTGGTGATGAGGCGATCACTTATCACAATAATTCAAAAGATGCCTTAGAATATCTATGGGTTCAGTTGGATCAGAACATGAGAGCTCCAGATTCTAAAACTCCTTTGGCTAATGCAAATAGCATGGGAAGAACGGCTTATAATGGCCCTTCTACCTTTACTAGAAACAATATGCAAAATCCAAAAGCATTTGGGTTCAATATTGAAGGAGTGACCAATGCAGATGGAAGTCCGCTTGCTCACATGATCAACAGAACCATGATGAGAATTAATCTTCCTCAACCTTTAGCACCAGGTGCAAGCTTCCAATTTAACATCAAATGGAACTACTTGATCAACAATTCAGTGACCGACGGAGGAAGATCTGGATTTGAATCCTTTCCTGATGGAAACAAGAATTATACAATAGCTCAATTCTTTCCTAGAATGGCGGTTTATAACAATGTTGAAGGATGGCAAAATATGCAATTCTGGGGTCGCAGTGAATGGGCCTTAGAATTTGGTGATTATGATGTAAAGATCACGGTTCCTGCAGATCACATTATGGAAGCTACTGGAGATCTTCAAAATGAAAAAGACGTTCTTTCAAGACAGCAGCGTAAGCGTTATCAACAAGCAATGAAGTCTTTTAAAGATCCAGTGATGATCGTTACGCAAGCAGAGGCAGAAAAAGCCGAAAAAGGAAAATCAAACAAGACAAAAACATGGCATTTTAATGCTAAAAACGTGAGAGATTTTGCATTTGCGACGTCAAGAAAATATATCTGGGATGCAATGGCTGTTAATATTAACGGAACAACGGTAATGGCAACTTCTCTATATCCTAAAGAAGGAAATCCTCTTTGGGAAGAGCATTCAACAAGAACCGTTGCTAATACTTTAGAAGAGTATTCTAAAATGACCTTTGACTATCCTTACAGCAAGGCTGTATCTGTTCATGCAGATCGTCAAGGAATGGAATATCCAATGATCTGTTTTAACTTCGGAAGACCAAACCCTGATGGTACTTATTCTGATAGAACCAAAAGAGGAATGATCGGAGTAATTACTCACGAAGTTGGACATAACTTCTTTCCTATGATCGTAAATTCAGACGAGCGTCAGTGGACATGGATGGATGAAGGAATTAATTCTTTTGTAGAGATTTTAGCTGAGCTTGATTATGACAAGGAGCTATTCGCTAAAAACCCAGCTAAGAACATCACAAGATATATGAGTATCGATCAAGATAGATTATCACCAATCATGTCTCAAGGAGATTATGTAAGATATTTCGGACCAAATGCTTATTCAAAACCAGCGGCAGGTCTTTATATCTTGCGTCAAACTATTATGGGTCCTGAACTATTCGATTACGCTTTTAGAACTTATTCTCAACGTTGGATGTTTAAACACCCTACTCCGGCTGATTTCTTTAGAACAATGGAAGATGCGGCTGCTATGGATCTAGACTGGTTCTGGAGAGGTTGGTTCTACTCTACTGATTACACTGATATTGGTGTTAAAGAGGTAAAAAGTTTCTATTTAACCGATAAACCAACAGAAAAAGGGAAAGCCATGGCGAAACGTTCAAATTTGAACTTAGCTGATTATGAAGGGAAATTATTATACTTTGAAGAAGCTAAAGATGGAATTCCTCAAGGCGCGAAAAAAGCTACAGATTTCCAGGTAATCAAAGATCATATGGCAACATTATCTGATGAAGAAAAAGCTAGATTAAAAGAAGCTCCAAACTTCTTTTATGAGGTAACTTTTGAAAAGCCAGGAGGATTGGTAATGCCAATAATCGTAGAGTTAGAATATACTGACGGAACGAAAGAACGTCAGACCTTCCCTGCACAGATTTGGAGATATAACGATAACGAAGTATCTCGAGTTTTTAAAACTGCTAAACAGATCAAAAAAATTACTGTAGACCCAGATGAAGAAACTGCTGATATTGATACTTCCAACAATAGCTGGCCTAAGAAAGAAGATTCTAAGTTCGCTAAATTCAAGGATAAAATTAAAGGTTAATTCTAATTACCATATCATATTAAAACGCCTATTGTAAATTCAATAGGCGTTTTTATTTGAGGAACTAAAAGGTTTGTTAAATTTAGTTGGAGTTTTAACTTATCTTCAACATTATCCTTAAATTCACGCTTCGATTAAAACAAAAGTTTCAAATATGAAGAAATTAGCTTCCATTATTTTAGCATCCCTGTTCGTTACCTCGGCTGTGTTTGCTCAAAATACTACGAGAACGACCCAAAAAGGTCATACCAATCAAAACAAATTTCGTCAGATGAAAGATGTCTTGGCTACACCTAATAGTCAAAGAACAGCTTCTGGTGCCCCAGGTGTCAATTATACCCAACAGAAGGTAGATTACGCTATGGATATCGTATTAGACGATGAAAAAGCAAGAATCACGGGTAATGAAACCATTACATATCATAATAATTCAGAGGATACCTTAAAATATCTTTGGATTCAGCTTGATCAGAATATGAGAGCTTCTGATTCTAAAACACCAGATATTACTCCAAGCAGTATTCCAGAGAAAACATCTAAAAGAAGGTTTGAGAGATTTTATCCAGAAGAAAAGTTCGATGGAGGATTTAAGATCATGAGTGTTACGAATACTGATGGAAGCAATCTTTCGCACACTATCAATCAAACGATGATGCGTATCAACCTTCCAAAACCACTTGCCTCAGGTGAAAAATTCGAATTCAAGATCTCTTGGTGGTATAATATCAACAATCACAGAACTCAAGGTGGAAGATCTGGTTATGAATATTTTGCAGAAGATGATAATAGAAACTATGTAATTGCTCAGTTCTATCCAAGATTGTGTGTTTACGACAACGTAGAAGGATGGCAAAATGATCAATTCTGGGGTCGCTCAGAATTTGCATTAGAATTTGGTGATTTTGACGTAAACATTACTGTACCGGCAGATCATATGTTACAAGCTACAGGTTCTCTTCTTAATGAGAATGAGGTTCTTACAAAGAAACAGCTAAAACGATTGGCAGAAGCTAAAAAGTCTTTTGATAAAGTTGTCGTGATTCATAATCAGGATGAGGCTATCAAAATGGAAAAGAAGAAATCGAAAAAAACAAAGACATGGAAATTCTCTGCTAAGAACGTTAGAGATTATGCGTTTGCTACCTCTAGAAAATTCATTTGGGATGGAATGGCAGTAGATATCAACGGAAGAACCGTAATGGCTTATTCATTATATTCTAAAGAAGCAAATCCGCTTTATGGAGATCATTCTACATTGGCAACGGCTCAAACCTTAAAGACCTATTCAAGATACACATTCGATTACCCCTACCCTAAAGCGGTGTCTGTAGATGGTCAGATGGGAATGGAATACCCTATGATGGCATTTAACCCAGGAAGACCTGATCTTCCGGATGGTGGGTATTCTGATAGAATGAAATACAGAATGATCAAGGTTACAGTTCACGAAGTAGGACATAACTTCTTCCCAATGATCGTAAATTCTGATGAACGTCAGTGGACTTGGATGGATGAAGGATTAAATTCCTTCGTTGAGATCTTAGCTGAATTAGACTATGATCCGAATTTCCCAATTAGAAGAGGATTACCGAAAAACATCGTTGGGTATATGGGTGGTGATCAATCTAGAATTGCACCAATTATGTCTAAGGGAGATAATGTGTATAGCTTTGGAAATAACGCATACGGAAAGCCAGCGACAGGACTGTATATGTTAAGAGAAACCATCATGGGTAGAGAATTATTTGATCATGCATTTAAAGAATATGCACAAAGATGGAAATTCAAACACCCTACTCCGGCTGATTTCTTCAGAACAATGGAAGACGCTTCGGCAATGGATCTAGATTGGTTCTGGAGAGGATGGTTCTATACTACTGATGTTACGGATATAGGTATCAAAGGAGTAAAGAAATTCTACGCCTCTGAAGACGGCGATAACATCAACTTTAATGAAGATACTTCAGAAGGATTAACCTTCTCAAAAGAGAATGCGAAAAAGGCTAAAAACAAGTTCTACTATGAAATTACTTTCGACAAACCAGGAGGGTTAGTGATGCCTATTATCGCAGAATTCACATACAAGGATGGTACGAAGGAAAGAAAAGTATATCCTGCTCAAATTTGGAGATATAACGATAATGAGATTACCAAAGCGATTCAATCGGATAAAGAGATTGTGAATATCGTTGTAGATCCAGATCTAGAAACTGCAGATGTGGATATGACTAACAATAGTTTCCCAAAAAAGCAAGCTTCTAAATTTGACAAGTTCAAAAACAAGATAAAGGGATAAGAGATTTTATCTTATTCATCTAAAAAAAGGCCTGATTGTAGATACAATCAGGCCTTTTTTATTTCTTTTATCAACACGAAAACGTTTTCGGCTGACCAA
>CAZDKB010000113.1:0-7809 GCA_964505885.1 uncultured Flavobacterium sp. | reverse complement strand
TGTCGTTGATTGCATCATTTTCTGTTGGATAGAAAACAAAGGTTTCATTCAAATAGTTTGCAGAGATGTCAAAACCTGCTTCAAATAAATTAAAGTCTGAGAATCCGTCGGTATCGTTATCACACTGACGTAATTCTGCTACAGCTGTAATGCTCGGTAAAGCACTCACAATCAAATTGAACGGTCTCGGCGGAGAAATTGGATTATCATCTGAGCTAGTATAACAAGCCGAATTGTCTACATTTTCAACTCTGTAATAAATTGCTTGTGTATTAGCTTGAATATTTGTGTATGGGTTGAACTTATCAATTGCATTATCACCTGATTGCGCATCGGTCTCATTCAAATGATAAGAAACTGTAAACTGACTAGGATCAAGGCTTCCTAAAATTTCTGCATCTTTTGTCGATAAAAGGAAAGACTGAATAAATCCATTTGTATCATCTCCGTCTGAGTCATTGTCACAGATCTCGTAATCAGTAGGTTGTGTTGGGTTAGGTCTTCCTGTTGCTTCAATAATAAAGGTATTTTCAGCGAAACAATTGGTACTTTCTCTATTGATTACTCTTGCCCTGATTGTTTGACTTGGACTGGTATTGATAAATGTATTTGGTGTTGGAATCAGGTCTGAATCATCAGGTCCACTATAATATTGAACATCAAAATCTGCTGGATCCTGACCATTCAATATTTCAGCATCTTTGGTAGTCAGATCAAATAAACCAATTAAATCTCCATCAGTATCACATATTTGGAAATCACTGATGTTAGGATTAATAGATGCAGGATCTACAAATTCAAGATAAATATCATCACTATCGCTACAACTAAAGCTGTTTGCTATTTCACAAGTATAAGTTCCATCTCCAAGGTTCGCTAGGTAGGTCTGACCAGTAGCACCGGGTATTACTACTCCGTCTTTAAACCAACGATATTCATTGGCTGAAATATTCGCTTCTAAGAGTACCTCATTCCCACAAACGGCACTATTTGATGCCGATACAAAGTCATCCCCAAGGTCTAAACCTAAATTAAAACTACCTGCCTCAAGAAAAACGGCAGAATCGTAATTTGGATCTATATAATCTGCGATTACCAATTTAATGGTATAGGCTTCTCCAGGAATTACATTTGCTCGTGCTGTTAATTCAACTGTACGTCCATCATAATTAGTATCGGTTATCGGTGGGGAAGAGTTTCGATCTCCAGCATAGTATTCCTCATTTAATGGGTCACAAAATTGATTATTTCTAATATTTTCAACACTTACAGGTAAGCTTGTATTTGGAACAAGCGCTATATTTTGAAACCCACCACTTAATTCAGGTTTTAACAAAAAAGCGAAACTATCAGCATACACCAAGCCATCATTATTTGGGCAAGGAAATCCAGCATCAGGATCATATTCTTCCGATGCCATAAGATAGCGGAAGCTAATTTCGTCAGATTGAGGAATAAATGTAAACTCTATATAAACAGCATCATTATAATTGAATTCAGTGTTTCCTGTGGCAAATACGAGATCAGGATCAGAACCTGTACCGATTCCGTCTCCTAATGTTCCAGGAATAATGTTATTACCAGCGCTTGCAGCTCTTCCTGTCGTTATAATAACCCCCTCTTCAAATGGAAAATTTACTCCATTAGGTCTTCTGAAGTAACCGTAACTCTTAGATCCAACATCCTCTGGTCTTTGATTGGCAATGTATTGTCCAGCATCAATAAGATTGGTTTTAATATTACTAACTTCTGCACAGTTACCGTCAATAAGAACCTCTCTGATGAGATCTTCTACAGAATATTCAGACTCTGGGTCTGCTGCATTATTTGAACTTATTAATTGTGCAGAAACTACTCCAGTAAAAAAAAAGAAAATTAAGAATAGAAGAGGAGTCGTAAATCTCAACACGGATTGTTTCATAGTTAGGGATTTCTCAAAAGAGAGTATCAAAGATACAATTTATCTATCTTCTTAAGAGCGACATATTACCTTGTCTTTTTCTTACAACTCCGTTTCGATCAACCAGTCTTATGGAAAACCAATAATCGTCTGAAGGTAAGGTCTTTCCGTTAAATGTCCCATCCCAACCAGGATTGTCGATATCAATTTGGGCAACGACTTTTCCAAAGCGATTGAATATGTTGATCTCAGATTCAGGGAAGAATGTAGAATTAGCTCCTTTGATCGCCCAAGTATCATTTACTCCATCGTTATTCGGAGTAAAGAATTTTGGAAATACTACAATAGAAACATCCAAACTAGCTACTCCACAACCATTTTTATCTCTTACCAATATAGTGTAGAAACCTCCTTCCAAGTTTTCGAATAAGGGATCGTCTTGGTAATTTCTGATCAAGACTCCATTTTCATCATTCAGAGCAAATTCATAATCACCAATTCCTAAATTTTCGGTGCTGATTTGTATCGAATTATTGTCAGAATCATCAATTATCGCAACATCCTCATCACTAATTGTAGCAATAATTGATTCGATCACTCTTACTTCTAGAGTTCTTGCACAATTTGTTCCGTCGGTACTAGTTCCAGTAACTGAATATACTCCTCCTAAAGTAGCATCAATTTGAGACCCTATCACTGTATTTCCTTCAGGATCAGTCCATTCATAATCATAAATTCCTGCTGGGTTTTCCACTGATAAAGTTAGATTGGGGTCATTGATACAAACCGTTTGTGGAGATGTTACCGAAAAATCGGGTAGTGGATTAATAATGACCTCAAAACTAAAATCATCATTCATACAACCAGTATCATCATTTACAATTCTCACATAAATAGATTGCTGATTGGCAATGGTGTTTGAAAATGGACTTGACAGAGGGTTCATTCCATTTGTGGCATCATCCTGCGATTCATGGAAGGTTACTGTGAAATCATCTTCATCTTGCCCAGTATTGTCAAAGTCTAAAATTCCTAGAATCTGCGCATCGAGATCTATATTTTGAACAAATCAATTGGTATCATCTCCATCTATATCGTTATCACAAATCAAAAGATCGGGCACATTAGCAGCAACTGGTTCAGGGTTCACGATCACACGAAAGTTAGAAATGCCATTTGCACAACCTGTTGTTTGATTATTTACTCTTACATAAATCGTTTGTGTGAAAGGGTCTGTATTAGAAAATAAACCCGTAATAGGTGAATTACCCAATTGAGCATCTGTCAATGAGGTATGATAGGTCACAGTAAACTGAGAAGGATCTTGCGAACCTAGTATAGTCGATGTTTGTACCTCAAGGTCGATAGCCTGAGAGAGACCGTTTCTCGGGTCACCATCTGAATTGTCATCACAAATTTGCAGATCCTCGACGAAATTCGATTCAGGAAGTGGATTTACTATCAGATCAAAACTAGTTCGATCAGTATAACATCCTTGAGTTGAGTGTGTAACCCTTACGTAAATCGTTTGTTGGTTTACTGTTGCATTTTCATACATACTCGGATTAGAAATAGCATTTGCTCCTGTTGCAGCATCATTTCTTGTGAGGTGATAAGTGACATTATAAACGGCAGGGTCTTGGGTTCCCAATATCATTGGAGTTTGGGAGCTCAAGTCGAAGGTTTGGACGAATCCGTTTGTAAAATCCCCATCATTAGCATCGTCACATAATTCGAGATCAGAAACAGGATTCGCTACAGGGACAGGGTCAACAGTTAAGTTGATAAAAGGCCCAAAACCAAGACAGTCATTGTCTAGATCGGAATCAACACGAATATAGATCTGCTGTGAATTAGGGTATCCAATATTTCTATAATTACTCGGATCTGTGATAGGGTTTTCTTCTGCCAAAGCGTCCGCCTCATTTCTATAGTAGGTAACTGTTAATTGTTGGTTAGAAGGAAATATATCTATTACCTCTTGGGTAACCGAACTAAAGTCGAATGCAGATACTCCATCGGCATCATCGTTATTTGAATTGTCGTTACCATTGATATCTAAATAATCATCACAAACCTCGAAACTTCTTTGAAAGCTAACAGGCAGACCTGTAGTCGATACAGTAAGCGTAACCTCAGCAACTCTAAAACAACCAAAACTAGAAATCGCTCTCGCCCATACCGTATCTGTACTTACTGTTTGATTGGTATATGCTGTCGTATTGGTAATGGCATTAGTTCCAGATTGTGCATCGGATAAACTTTCATAAAACTCAAATGTTTCATTGGGATAATTTGAAGAAATATCTGTTGCCGCTTCATTTAGATTGAATGCCGAAAAACCATCCGTATCATTGTCACACTGCTGTAACTCGACAGAATTTGTGATTACAGGTAAAGGACGAATATTTACCAAAAAGGAAGTTCTATCCGTATAACAACCTGAAATATTATCTGTGACTCTTACATAAATTGTTTGTGCATTGGCCACCGTATTGCTAAAAAGAGAAGCTAAGGGATTAGCACCGGCAGTTGCATCTACTTCAGATCCATGATACGTAACCGTGAAATTTGCTGGGTCTTGCGAGCCTAAAATAGAAGAATTCTGGCTTTCTAAATCAATATTCTGAATAAAACCGTTCGTATCATCGCCATCGGAATCATCATCACAAATATCCATATCTAAAGCTGGCAGGGCCTCGGGAACTTCCCCTACTAATAGTGTGATATGAGTTCCTACATATAAACATGCATTGTTGGCAGGATTCTCTACTCTAATGTAAATATCTTGTGAGATAGGTGAATTAATGTTTCTATGACTAGAAATATCAGGAATTGGATTGATGGCATTGTTAGCGTTTGCCAGGGTTTCGTAATAACTTATACTAATAGTTTGGTCGGATGGAAAAAGTCCGATAATCTCGGCAGTAGAAGAACTAAAATCGAATGTAGATACCCCATCTGTATCATCGTTGTTTGAATTATTGTTTCCGTTGATGTCTAAATAATCGTCACACTGATCATAAGTTCTTTGGTAGGTTACAGGAATGACTGTATTGCTTACCTGCAAGTTTATCCTTGATACTCTGTAGCAACCGTTTACGGTTATGGTTCTTGCCCAAACCGCATCATTTGTAGGCACCAAATTTTCGTAAGAAGTAGGATTGGTTATTTCGTTTGAATTGTTTTGTGCATCAGTCTCTGTTGGATAATATCGGAAGAATTCATTCAAATAATCTGAAGAGATTAAAGGATTAGCTTCAGTAAGATCAAACACAAAACGACCGTTCTGATCATCATCACATTCTTGAAGAAGGACAGGGTCACTCACCTGAGGTAAAGGGTTGACGACCAAACTAAAAAGAGAATTGTCTGAGATGGAATAGCAACCTGTAGTATTATTTTCTACTCTTACAAAGATATCCGTTTCATCTTCTACAGGGTTCTGTATTGGATTGATCTTGTCCAAAGCATTTATAGCTCCATCGGCATCTGATGCACTGAGATAATAAGTCACTGTATAGTCGGCTATATCTTGAGTAAGCCCCAAGATATCTTGATCTTTTGTTGATAATACAAATGTCTGAACAAAACCATTCGTATCATCACCATCTGTATTCTCGTCACATTCCTCGTAATCAGAAGTGTTTTGAATATCGGGAACGGATTGAACTAACAATTCAAAACTCGAGACTACCGCATTACAGGTATTAGGAGAGGCAGTATTTACCACTCTAGCCCAAATTTCATCCATCGCAAACGGACCTGAAGAATTTTGATAATTATTTGGATTTCCTATAGGATTGGTATTCGCCAATGCATCAGCCTCAGAATTGAAATAAATAACTTCAAAAGTCCCTGCCGATGTTTGAGCGGCACCCATAAATTCGTTAGAATAGATGGTTAGGTCAAAAAAGTGTAATCCATCGTTATTTCCATCATCATCACATTGTTCTATTAGAGCATCCGCTAATGAATTGATAGAGGGTTGTGGATAGAAGTTAATGTCTACTTCATCATCATCAATATTTCCATCCATATCTGTTACGACTACCCTATATGTTCCTGAAACAGCTGGTACACTGGGAGCTCCAATTTCTAGTGTGGCATTGGTTTGACCTGTGATTTCAACAAAACCAGAGCCATCGTTTACAAACCAAGCGTAATCAACATCTTCAGGTGGAGAAGGAGTCGCATCCAAAATTACGATATCGCCTTCACAAACGTCTTGATCTTGTCCGAGATCTCCTGCAATAATGCTACAATCTGTGCTTCCTACTCCTGGACCTGGTGAGTTGGTTGAAACCATTTCTATGGTACCAGCATCTTGCGCGAAGTTGGTGATTAAGATGACATAAAATTCACCAGAGACTACAGGGTCTACTGAAAGAAATTCTACCGCATCCGGCAGATAACTACAATCTCGAACGGCAGCAGGACCTAACAAGGAAGTATTTCCTCCTTGAATAGAGTTTATTTGAGCTTGGGTGTATGGTCCCCAAATAATAAAATCTACGTCAATAGGGATACCGTTGGTATTAAATTGACTTATGGTTAGATCTAAACTTCCCGGTTCATCAATTCTGATAAAAAACCATGATGGATAGGGTTCAAGTCCCAAGCAATCGTATTCCGGACCAGGTTCGGCGGATGTCTGAATGTCGTCTATATCTAAAATCCCTTGGTCTACCAGTAATAGAGAATTACAAAAGGTCAATCCAGTATCAGAGCAAAAGGGTGCTGCGCCTGCTAGTGTACTATTATCTAATGTATTGTTACTACAATCTTGAGCATATCCTAAGGTGCTAATTGATAGAGAAACAATAAAGAATAAAACCAGTCCTTTTTTCAAAATTTATATTTTTTAAAGGATTCTAACTCTAGCTTCATTTTTTTATATTTTGAGAATTGTTCCTTACTCAAGAGTTTATAGACTTCGAGATCCATGAGCTTAATTTGACTGTTAACCTCATTTTTTGAAGACTTCTTATCAAATAAATCTTTTAGAATAGGATTGTATTTTTTTAAAATCGTTTTAAACTTCTTGCTTTGAGTTGCATCTAACTTAAGTTTATTGACATATTCTTTATGAACTTTGTTAATGTGCTTTTTATTGTCAAACTCCTGAGAATGAGCAAAAAAGGAAAATAAAAGCAACAAAAGAAAAGGTAAGAATCTCTTCATCATTGATTGTAAGTGATATTGGCAGCGCTAATTTATGAAAATCAATTATACTATGTTAACGAGCTGATTCTGTTTTTATGATAAAAAAAACGCATATCGGTACGATATGCGTTTGTAAATGAGTTTTTTATAGTGCTATCTTCTCAGCAAAGAGAAGTTTCCTTTTCTTTCTCTTATAACTCCATTTCTATCGACTAAACGGATTGAGAACCAATAATCATCAGAAGGTAAGGTCTTTCCATTAAATGTACCATCCCAACCAGGATTATCTATATCTATTTGAGCAACAACCTTTCCAAATCTATTGAAAATGTTTACTTCTGATTCTGGGAAGAAAGTCGAATTAGCTCCTAATATTGCCCAAGTATCTTTAATACCGTCGTTATTAGGTGTAAAGAACTTAGGAAATACTACTACGGAAACATCCAATCGAGCCACTCCACATCCATTCTTATCTCTCACTAAAATAGTATAGAATCCTCCGTCTAGATTTTCAAACAGCGGATCATCTTGATAGCTTCTTATGATGATATCATTCTCATCAGTAAGTGCAAATTCATAATCTCCAATCCCAAGATTTGTAGGATCAATGGTAATGGAATTGTTCTCAGAGTCGTCTACAATCGTCACATCATCTTCGGTAATGGTAGCTATGATCGATTCATTAACCTGAATTTCTCTTGTTCTTGAACATCCCGTTCCATCTGTTGTTGTGGCAGTCACGG
>CAZDKB010000112.1:4722-7889 GCA_964505885.1 uncultured Flavobacterium sp. | reverse complement strand
GAATAGAATCTCCTATAGATTCAATTGTACTTCCATTAATCAATACTATTTGATTAGGAATCATTTCCTTTGAATTTTCAGATAACACTTGAATATTTTTGATAGCTATCTTTCCAGAAATAGATTTAAATTGAGAGGTATTTACCACTTCTGTATGCTTTCCTAAAGGTTTATTAATTTCATAAATCATCTTATAGGATACAGCTGCAGCAGTAAGAATTATTAGTGAGAGTAAACCTATTAGATTTTTTTTGATGTTCGAATTCAATTTCATTGTTTTATATATTAATAAGGTGCAAAACAACTAAAATGGATTAGATTCAAAGTCTCACTGCTTCTAGAAAGACAAATTTTACAATTATTTAAGAGATTTCTTATATTCTGATGGAGATAATCCTGTTTCCCTTTTAAACAGTCTATAAAAGCTGGCTTTAGATTTGAAACCACAATCGTTAGCAATTCCTTCAATGGTCAAATCTTTAGAGCATTCATCCTGTAGTTTTCTTTTAAATGCCTCCAAGCGAAAGGAATTTACATAATTGTAAAAAGTTGTATTGAGGTGTTGATTGAGAGTTTTAGAAAGTTTTTTATCGGTAATATTAATAAATGAGGCCAACTTACTCAAGGTAAGTTCTTCATCAGTATAAGGTTTTTCATCTCTCATTATTTCATCTAATAATGATTCAATCTTGATAAATTGATTCTTCTGTTCTGTTGAAATTACTTTTTCTTTTTTATCAGAACTATCTTCGCTTTCCAATAAAAAATATGGTACCAAAACTTTCGATTGATTCACTCCAAAATAGGCTCCTACAATAATACATAAGGCTACCAAACTCATAATAATATTCTGAGATCGAATTGGGATTGCATCAAACAATAACTGACTTAACGTCACAAATAGATCTATTATCATAATCATGAGTACTGAAAATAATAAGTAACGAACCCAGACAAAATTCTTTTCTTCAACATTAGAATAATGACATCGATATATTTTTCTATATCTAAAAAACTTCTGACAGGCACGAAATAGATATAATAGTAACATAATATCCAACCCCATTCTTAAGTACTGACTATACTGTTCAATTAAATAAATATGATTTGCAAAATATCCATCATTTAATCTAGCTATAGCATAGGGAACACTAATAAGAAATGTGAAAAATAAGTATGGAAGTAATAAATATATATATTTTCGAATTACTTCTCTATCCTCAATAAATAATGATTCAATATATGCTATTAACAAAGGACCAATAAGCAGTTTTGTTCCATAAGCGATCGAAAAACTAATGTACTTTAACCATGCTATATTGTGGATATATCCATACGATTCTAGCAATACAATAATTATGATTCCAAATAAAATGATAAGAATATACTTGGAAAGATTTAACTCTTTTGATTTGAATAATATAAACCCATAAATACCTGAAAATAACATCCCAGCAATAAAGAGAAAATCATAGATTAAATTCACTGTTATTTTTTTTTCAAATATAGGGTGCAATTATTTTAGAATCATCTTATTCTAATTTATCATTTTACATAAATTAGAAATTCATTCCATGTCGGCAACTATAGAGTTTGTTCAATTAACAGTGTTATTTAGACTTTTTGCGAAGACTTTTCTGTAAGTTCTTTTAGTCAAAGATTATTTTCACTAACGAATCTAGCGGTGACAACATCATCAATTTTTTATAGATATCTTTAAGAAGATAAAACCCCTCCCATCAAAAGACAGAAGGAGTTTGTAAACAATGATGTCGTTGTAGTTATTCTTTCCAAACAGGTAAGGAAATAGAACTATTTCCTGAGAAAGTGATTTGTAAAGGATCTCCAGCATCTTTAATGCTTTCTGTGTTTACCTCTTTGCCAGATCCATAGTTCAACTGGGAATTATTGTTTTTGTTTACATTTAAAACCACCACAATCCTACTCCCCTTCTCTAGCTTCTTACTCATGATCCTTGTGTTATCAAAAGAAATATGAGTCATTTTGTTGGGAGTTAAGAGCTCTCTTCGTTCTACACTTTTAGCATAACTGGCTCTGCCAATATAATAGCTTAGATAAAAGTAGGTTCCTTCGGATGTTTGTTGGTATAAGATCACAGAATAATCTACATCTTTTTTGTTTATAGCCAATTCTAGATCTCCAAAGAAAGAACCATTTAAGATCACATCTTCTTCTAAAATATCAGAACTAAAGACCAAACCGTCCTTCTTATTTATTTGAGAACGTTCAAACTTAGGCCAAGGATAATATTCTTTATTGCTCATCGTAGTTCGATCGGTAAAATCTAATGTTAAGCTTACTTTAGAATCATTTTTATCAGAAACCAAAGACATGACATCTTTCTTTCTTTCAGAACTCAAATGAAAACGAAGGGTATCATTTGTCATTTCAGCTAAACTAGACTTATGCATCCATTTATCGGTTCCCATCATCTGAAAGTTTACTTTATCTTTTAAAATACTAGGCTTCTTTCCTCCTTTTAAGATATGATCAAACCATTGATATAAAACATCTTCCTCTATATTAATTACCGCAGAAGGATCCAATGTGTAGTTGCTTAAACTTGCTGTGGGTTTTGTTTGTGCGGTCCAATGATCATAAGGCCCCATCAACAAATAATGATTTGGGTTCTTCGCATATTTTGTATGCTGATCAAAATAATACATAGCACCTCTTTGCGAGTCGTCAAAATAACCTGTAATGGTTAATACAGGAATGTCAATCTTGGCAAACTCCTCTTTGTACGGAATCATCTGCTTCCAAAAGTCGTCATAACTAGGATGCGCCATATACTTATTCCAAAGCGTATTCACTTCACCATCTAAACTATCTAGTTTATTAAAAGCAACTCCGGTTTTGTACCAAGTATTTTTAAGATTGTTCCAACGATTGTAATCCCAAGCTGCATCAAAATCGAGCATCTTATTATTGGTCACATAAAAATTCCAGGAATAGGAAAAGTTATGCAATACATTGTTTTCCATCGGATACTCAATTCCGGGAGCAATAGACACCATCGGAACTATGGTTTTTAAAGCTGGATGTACTTTGTGTTTCATAGATGCCCATTGGGTAAATCCGTTATAAGATCCACCAAACATTCCCACTTTCTGGTTGGACCAAGACTGCTTAGAAATCCAATCAAT
>CAZDKB010000112.1:0-4712 GCA_964505885.1 uncultured Flavobacterium sp. | reverse complement strand
ACTTCCTCTTTTTCCCCGAGTATTGGTAATCACGCCATGATATCCTTTTGAAGCCGCTAACATGGCTCCGGGTTCATTAGATCCTGCATAAACAGAAGCCACTAAGATGGCGGCTTTCTTTTGAGAGGCTGATTCTCGTTTTCTAATGACCACCACAGGAACTTCGGCTCCTTCTATGGTTGAAATCACTATAGAATCATTGATGATATATCTTCTATGATGATCTTTTCTGATTGCATCAAAAATCATCTCTCTAGAAGTTCCATAAACGGTTTTTAAAAAGTACTTCTTTACCAAGTTTTGTGCAGTTTCTATTGAAATAGATTCCTTAGAAATATTGTTATAGAAACTCTTAAAATCTGAAATATAATAGTCGGTTGCATCTCTTAGAATCAAGGTTTTATCTAAATTAATCACATGAAGATCTTCAGATTGTTTGGTATACTCTCCATAAGTCTCTCTAAAGGATTTAGAAAAGTCTTTAGACATTTTCGCGGTTACATAATGAAGATATATATCCAAATAGATTCTTTCTTCTCGTGGAGTTTCTGCAACTTTTTTGTTGATGATTTTGAAAGCTTGCTGATAGTTCTCTCGAATCAGTTGAAACTTAAATAAGTCTAATTCTGAGAGTTCTTTGGTGTCTAAGGAGAGTGCTAATTGCTTCATTTGATTGGCAATGGCTTTCTCATTTTTCAAATCTAACTTTTCAAATGCTAGTTCTTGAGCAATGGATGTCCAACTGAAAGCAATAAGAAATAGGATAAAGATGGCTTTTTTCATGGTCTGTTTATGGTTGATTGAATTCAAGTCTTACTGCTTTTTATTTGGGTTTGAGTATTCAACCAATTCTTCATTGTACGAAAATCCATCCTGAATCTGAGTCATTTTGATAAAATTCTTCACTTCTGGAGCGTAGATAATAATATCATCGGTTTTCGTAAATCCTCCATTAGAAGTTGTGATTCCGCCAGTAAACTTAATGGTATATGCCATAAAGGTTCCTGCTCCCACAGTGATTGCTTCAAAAGAGGTGACTTCCGCATCCTGACGATACACACCAGTGTTAGAACCATCCGCACTGGTAAATTCGGTTTCATAAACCCACTTCTTCCCCACTTCTAGAGGCCAGTCGTAACGTGGAGTTTTACTGGTTTGAGGTTTTAAGATATCTGAAACCAAGATGGTGTCGTTTCCAACCGTCATTCCTAAGGTTCCTTTTTTGTCTACAATTTCTTTAATGTCTAATCCGTCTGATCTTACTTCACCATCTGAAGAAACCCCTTTATATTTCCAAGTCCACTTCTCTCCTATTGAATATTCTTCGATGGTAGGTCTGTTTGCCTGTTCTACTCTATGTTGTCCGCATGAAAAGAAAAGAGAAACCATTGCGATCATAATGATCTTTGTAATGTTGTTATTTGTCCAAATATGTATCATAATTAAAATGTTTTGTTTGATTGATAGGACAAATGAACGATGCTTTTATAGGATATGAAACGAAAAGTACAGGAGTGCGCAATTATTGGGATAAGCGTAAAAGATTATAAGCTATTCCAGTTTTTAAACTTAACAGATTGTCTGCTAGACACTTCAATTTTCTCTCCTGAAGTAAGTGTGATATGCAGTCTATTGTTGAAATAAGGATAGATCTCCTGGATAAAATGCGTATTAATAATCTGACTTCTATTGGCTCTAAAAAACACAGTAGGATCTAGCTTATTCTCTAAAAGATTTAAAGATCGTTTGATCATAGCTTTTTGATCTCCAAAATACAGTCGAGCATAGTTTTCCATAGATTCTATGAAACGAATTTCAGAAAGAGGCACAAAGAAACAGTTCTCTCCGTCTTTGATAAAGATCTTTCGATGCATAGGATATACCTCTGGCTGCACCTTGATCTTTTCATTGAGTTCCTTCTTAACCTTTTCTATGGTTTTAGAGAAACGCTCTTCTCTTAAAGGTTTTACCAAATAATCTAAGGCGTTTAACTCAAAGGCTTTTACCGCATATTGATCATAGGCTGTGGTAAAGACTACTTCCGGAGTCACAGATAATTCTTCTAAGAGATCAAATCCCGATTTCTCTGGCATATGAATATCTAAAAAAATCACATCAGGAAGTTCCTTTTCGATAAGTTCTATGGCAGCATCCACATTATTGGCTTCTCCAACAACAGTAAATTCTGGATGTTGTTTTAACGCTCGCTTGACTTCCTCTCTAGCCAAGCGTTCATCATCTATAACTATGGTTTTAAAGTTTTTCATGCTGATCTTTTGGAATCCTGATTTTGGCTTGTACAGTTTGTTTATCTGACATTTCAATGGAAAAAGAAGCTTGCTCTTTATACTGAATTTTTAATCTTTCTTGAAGGTTTTGTAATCCAACTCCGCCTGAATGTTTCGGGTTGAATTTTCCTGGATTCTTTACAGAAATCTCAACTTGATCATTCTTTTGCTGAATGAATACAGAAACCAACCCACCTTCTTTTAATTTATCAATTCCGTGTTTGATGGCATTCTCCACCAACAATTGAATACTCAAGGTAGGTATTTGAAATGATTTTAAGGATTTATCTAAGTCGATCTGAATTTCTAATCGTTCTTCAAATCGGAGTTTTTCAATTTCCACATAGTCTTTTACCAAGGCGAGCTCGTCTTCAACACAAATAAACTCATTGTCTTTATCATACAAAGAAGATCTCAACAAATCAGATAATAGATCAATCGCTCTTCTCGATTTATCAGGATTTTCAATGACCAATGATTTGATAGAATTCAGAGAATTGAATAAGAAATGTGGATTCAATTGAGCAGATAAATTATCTAATTGTACTTGTTTAGCTAAGACCGATAATCTGGCATTCTCTTTGGCAGTATTCACTTCCTTCTGATAATAATGAAACAAGTGATAGGCTAAAATCCAAATCGACATTAATCTAAGTCCGGTTAACAAGATAGGATCCCAATACAAGATAGACTTGATGATGTCTAATTTTCTATCGACCACAAATGTCCAATAGGCATGCCACTTGAGATTACAAATAAACACATATAATAATGCGAGAATCACAATACTTGGAATCACTCGAATCACCAGTTTTTTGATCGGAAGATCAATCCAATGATTTTTGCGAGCTACTTTTCTATAGAGATGGGTTAAAAAGATACCAATAGCAATATCTAAGACATAATTGAGCAAGGTGTAGAAAACTCCATAATTATCTCTTGTATAGACGGTATATGCCCAATAAATAGACACCGCTCCCCAACCTAAGAGTTGGCAGATCCAGTATAAGGACTGATGAGAGATCTTTAATTTCGAGGTGACAGACTGCGACATACCTCACAAAGGAACGTATTCAATTTAAAAGTGAAAAGAAAAAATACATGAACGTTAAAAATCGAGGTTTAGCGATATAAAAAGAAACTCCTTCTATCAAAAGAAAGAAGGAGTTTGTTAAATGATTTGGAAAATGATTATCTAAATCTCATCATATCCAATATCAGTTAGTGCATTTAATGCCGTAGACAAACTATTTACACTTCGAAAATGAAAGGTTATAAGATTGTCTTTCGGAAAAATTCTAATATTCTGAAGTTGATGAATATTCTGTAATGTGTTTTTAATGGTAGCGCTGCATCCTTCACATAGATCTGGCTGAACTACCAATTTTGCGAAACTTACTTGAGGTTGAACTTGCGATCTCATATTAAAAAACTCTCGATAAGTTGAAACCAAAAAAGATATTCCCTTCACCCCAATCTCCTGTGGCCTGTCCCAAAAATCCATTGGTATTCATCGGTTGCGCATTGGTAAAATGGAGCTGAAAAACGTGTCCACCCGTTTCTATGTCAAATCCAATGGATAGCGGATTTACAAAGGGAGATGAACTCGCTCTGTTTAGGTGATATCCATAGTCGAAATTTAAAGAAACCCTTTTGGAGATTTTGTGTCTTCCACCTAAACCAATCACATACTGAGAATTGCTCTGCTCATTGATATCTACGTAATTGTCATGGAAAAATGTAGGCATCACTTGAAGTGAAAAGTTTTCATTGAACTTTTTAGAGATAAGCAATTGAGAGGTATAACCTAATCTGTTTTTAAATTCTAAACCTGGTAAAATATCCGCATCCAAAGAGGTATTTACTAAGATATTATTTGAGCTTACCACAGTAAATGGAAATCCGCCTTTCTTTTCTCGAGCTAATCGAACCTTGAGCGAAGTTTCATACATTTTTCTGAAGGAACTTCGAGAGATTCCAATATTTATATAGTCTTTTAAACCATACAGATAGTTAATTCGAGTTACGGCTTGATCAAGACCGAAAAAGTCGTCAAAACCTCCTTTTATAGATCCAAATCGATGTGAAATGACAAGATAGGCCTCGCCTTTTGTAATCATTTTTGTAGATTCAAAATTTACAATCTTCAATCCTTTAAAAGCAGCGCTTTTATAATCTTCTGTAGTTCCTGCATCGATTTCAGACAGCAAATCATCTTGTGCATAGATAGAAACCGGAACTAAAAATAGTAGTAAGAATATATATTTCATCTTATTCGTTTATTATGATGGCTTGATCTATTTTGACAACTTCTAAAAGTTCGTCATAACCAAGGCATCTTCCTTTTATTACAATTTGTACGTTGGTGCTTATGGCAGTTTTATCTGCCTTAAGTAGTGTAACTTGAACACCATTATCAAGGGT
>CAZDKB010000111.1:0-7988 GCA_964505885.1 uncultured Flavobacterium sp. | reverse complement strand
GCAAGACGTGAAGAAACTGCATCTACTAGAAGCTTGTTGAATACCGCCAAATTAATGGAGGAAAACGAAATGTTATTCAAGTTGAAAGAGATGGAGTATGTAGAGAAGATCGCCGAGAAAGTAGGCGAGATCACTATAAATGGAAATGGTAATATGGTAAAACAGTTAAGAGAGATCTTTACAGTGAATAAATAAAAAAGCCTCGCGACTGCGAGGCTTTTGTTGTTTTAACCTTTATAAAATGGCAACCTTATAATGGTGGCCGATATTTGTTTTTTTCTGACTTGAATAAAAATCTCAGAATCTCTTTTACTATTTTCTTTGGTTACATATCCTAAACCAATTCCTTTCCCTAAAGATGGACTCATCGTACCTGAGGTTACGTTTCCAATCTTATTTCCTTCAGAATCAACAATGTCATAGCCTTGTCTTGGAATTCCTCTTTCGTTCATTTCAAAAGCGACTAGCTTACGAGTAATTCCAGCTTCTTTTTGAGCTTTTAAATTATCTGAGTTTACAAAGTCTTTGGTAAACTTAGTGATCCACCCTAAACCAGCTTCAATAGGAGAGGTAGTATCATCAATATCGTTTCCATACAAACAATATCCCATTTCTAATCTTAGGGTATCACGAGCGGCTAACCCAATAGGTTTGATTCCCCAATCGGCACCAGCTTCAAATACTTTGTTCCAAACTGTTTCTACTTCTTCATTCTTTACGTAGATCTCAAACCCTCCAGAACCTGTATAACCTGTCGCTGAGATAATTGCATATTCAACTCCAGCAAAATCAGCAACTTTGAACTTGTAAAAAGGAATTTCAGCAAGATCAATTGAAGTCAAAGACTGCATTGCTTCAACCGCTTTCGGACCTTGAATTGCCAATAAAGAATAGTTGTCTGAAATGTTTTTCAATTCAGCTCCAATTCCTTCGTTATGCTTATTAATCCAAGCCCAATCTTTATCAATATTAGAAGCATTGACCACTAATAAATATGTTTCTTCTTTTACTCGATAGCAGATCAGATCATCTACGATACCATCTTGATCATTTGGAAAACAAGAATATTGAGCATCACCAATATTCAACTTTGAAGCATCGTTGGATGTAACTCTTTGAATAAGCGCCAAAGCATTCGGACCTTCAACTAAGAATTCACCCATATGACTTACGTCAAAAACTCCTACACCTTCACGAACGGTTTTGTGCTCTATATTTACACCTTCATATTGTACTGGCATATTGTAACCAGCGAATGGAACCATTTTTGCTCCTAATGCCTCATGAACATGAGTTAATGCAGTATTTTTCATCCGATTTTGATTTGATTTGCAGCGCAAAAATACGTGATTTTTTTGGTAAGAATATGCTAAATACTATGTTAATATTTTTCTCTCTATAAGAATAAACATTAGCTTTGAACCTCACTCAATAAACAAATCATGAAAAGACTATTTCTTCTTGTTGTCATATGTGCGATGATGTTTCAATTGGAGGCTCAAAATGGGACTCCAACCGATTTCTTATCCAAAGATTTTCATAAAAACAGAAGGGATCAGCTAAGAGCAAAAATGCCAGCCAACTCTGTTGCAATTATTTTTGCGAATCCAATTCGAAATAGAGCCAATGATGTAGACTATGTATATCATCAAGATCCCAATTTCTATTATTTGACTGGGTATAGAGAACCGAACTCCGTTTTACTGGTGTTCTCAGACCAACAAGTTGCGGCTAATGGAGAGAAATATGATGAGGTTCTTTTTGTTCAAGAAAGAAATGCTAGAGCCGAGCAATGGAATGGTAGACGATTAGGCATAACAGGAGCAAAGGAAGAACTTGGATTTTCAATGGCCTTTAATGGTAAGGATTTTTTAAACTCTAATATTTATTTCAAAAAGTTTGATAAGGTATTTATCGATGGAAAATTCAAAGATGATTATCGAGACACAAGTGATAATGCCGATATTTTTAGTTTGATCAAGAATTTTAAGGAAAGAGCAGGGTATAACCCGGCAAGCTATCCCTCAAGAATCAAGAAGTACTATTATTCAATGATTCAGAATACTGCTGCTTCAGGCAGGGCTGATCTTGTTGAAACATTAAAAAAGGCTCAGGAGAGATTTTCAGAATTGAAAAAGGATCCAATGATCCAAAATTATATTACTTCTTTGGATGATACTCAGGTAAAGGATATGAAACAGAAGGTAAGCTTGGCATTACAACCTCAAACGAACGTAGATATCGAGTTTCTTCCTAAGCAAATGGGGACATTGAGAGAGGTGAAAACAAAAGAAGAACTGAAGTTATTGACTAAAGCGATTCGTATTTCTGCTATTGGTCAAGTTGAAGTGATGAAGGCAATGAAACCTCATATGTCTGAAACAGAATGGCAAGGAATTCATGAGTTCGTCTATAAAAAGTATGGTGCCGAGTATGAGGGGTACCCATCCATCGTTGGAGCAGGAAATAATGGTTGTATTCTACATTATATCGAGAATAATAAAACAAGGGTAGGAAATGATCTAGTGCTCATGGATCTTGGAGCGGAGTATCGAGGATATACAGCTGATGTTACTAGAACTATCCCATCTAATGGGAAATTCACCCCAGAACAAAAAGCGATTTACGATCTTGTTTATGAGGCTCAAGAGGCTGGAATAGCCAAATACGTCATTGGAGAGAAAATGCAGGCGCCAGCTGCTATTGCCCGCAAAATAATCAATGAAGGATTAGCCAAGTTGGGAGTTATCAAATCACCAAACGAAAGACATGGATATTTCCCACATGGAACTTCTCATCATATTGGTTTAGACGTGCATGATCCTGGAAATTATGGATTATTCGAGGAAAACATGGTTGTAACAATGGAACCAGGAATATATATTCCAGAGGGAAGTCCGTGTGACAAGAAATGGTGGGGAATCGCAGTGCGTATTGAAGACGATATTTTAGTGACTAAGAACGGGCCTATTAATCTTTCTGGAGAAGCTCCAAGAAAATCTGAGGAGATTGAAAAGATGATGGCGCAACCATCGGTTTTGGATTCATTCTTACTACCTGATCTAGATAAAAAATAAACAGTAAATCATCAGATTTATTCGTTAGAATTGACCTTTAACATATCTTCCCTTCCTAGGTTAGAGTAGATAGCAGAGGTGATCTTCTCATTTACTTGGTTTAGCTGATTTATGGCTTCCCCCATTCCTAAATGATCAACAGTTGTTCTTAAGGGCTTTTCTCCATAAGGCATATCTATCAGATCAGAGATCGCATTAGCAACTTTTTGAGGTCTTTGTTCTGTATTGGCCTCTAAAACCTGATTCATTCTATCAAACATAGCCTTAGGGGCATGAATATAATCACCGTATTGCTCATCTCGAGATTTATCACTGGCAGTTTTCATATGATCCATAAAAGTGGTTGGAAAAGCACCAGGTTCTATAATACAAGATTCGATTCCGAATACAGATAATTCTGTTCTGTAACTTTCAGCCATTGCTTCTAAAGCCCATTTTGTTCCGCTATAAACCCCATGAAAGGGTAGGATGAGTCGGCCTAAGAGACTCGACATATAAATAATCAATCCCTTTCCTTGTTTTCTAAATGTTGGAATCACAGCTCTGCATACTCTTTGAACGCCAAATACATTCACATCAAACAAGCTTTTCATGTCATCTACAGTGCAGTTTTCTTGCATCCCTAAAATACCCACTCCAGCATTATTAATAACAACGTCTAAACCACCTAAGTGTTCAATGGCTTTTTGAACTGCGGTTTTCACTTGTTCAGCATTTGTCACATCCATCACAATCAAAAAAGCACCTGCTTTTGTCAATTCATCCACGGCTTCTTTTGCGGTTCCGTCCTTGTATAAAACAGTTCCTACAACTTTATGGCCTTTTTTTAATAATGTTTTGGCTGTAAGGTATCCAAATCCGCTTCCGACTCCAGTGATGAATATTTTCTTTGACATTATGATCCTGTTTAGTTGGATTTAAATGTAAAGAAAAAGCACCACTAAGGTGCTTTATTATTTTAGAATGTTACTAATTCTTGATTCTTTAAAATATCATCGAAGGTTTCTCTTTTTCTAATCAGATAATCTTTGCCTTCGTAGATCATAACTTCAGCCGGGCGGTAGCGTGAGTTGTAATTAGAAGCCATAGAGAAACAATAAGCACCTGCATTGTGGAAACAAAGGATATTTCCTTCAGATATTTCAGAGATTCTTCTATTAGATCCGAATGTGTCTGTTTCACAGATATATCCTACCACAGAATAATATCGATCTCTGCCGTCAGGATTTGATATGTTGGTTATTTTATGATAAGAATCATACATCATAGGTCTTACTAAATGATTAAATCCAGAATCAACACCTGCAAATACGGTAGAAGTTGTTTGTTTTACCACATTTACCTTAGTTAAGAAGAATCCTGCTTCGGAAACTAAGAACTTCCCTGGTTCAAACATTAAAGTAATCTCTTTTCCATATTCTGTGCAGAATTCGTTGAATCTTTTGGATAGCTGAATCCCTAATTGTTCTATATCCGTTGAAATGTCACCTTCTTTATAAGGAACTTTAAATCCACTTCCAAAATCGATAAAATCAATATTATCAAATTGCTTCGCAACATCAAATAAGATTTCCGTAGCCCTCACAAAGGTGTCAATATCTAAAATGTCTGATCCCGTATGCATGTGAATACCATTGATGTTCATTCCAGTGTTTTCAACAACTCTCAAAATATGAGGAACCTGATGGATCGAGATTCCGAACTTAGAATCGATATGTCCTACAGATATTTTGCTGTTACCACCTGCCATAATATGAGGGTTAATACGAACGCAAACAGGAATTTCTGGATGTTTTTGTCCGAATAATTCAAGAATGGACAGATTATCTATATTGATTTGCACACCTTTACTAGCCACTTTTTCAATTTCTTCAAGAGAAACACCGTTGGGAGTATAAATGATCTTTTGTGGATCAAAACCAGCTTCTAGACCAAGCTGAACCTCTTGGATAGAAACCGTATCCAACCCTGAATCTAGTTTGTGAAAGAATTTAAGAATATTTACGTTGGATAATGCTTTCACGGCATAATTCAATCGCAAGCTATTTACCTCTTTAAATGCGTGAGTAATCCTATCGTATTGAGAGGCAATCTTTTCTGTGTCATATACGTACAGAGGACTACCATATTTTTCTGCTAATTCTAATAAAAATCTAGATTCCATAATGAATATTTTCAGGACGAAAATAGAAAATAAATAGCTCTAGAAAACAGTTTGTTTAAAAATATAACATAATGTTATTTTTTGTAGAAATAGAATAGTGAAAGTAGTTAAAACTCTGTTAATAACTAATGCTGACGGGGGTTTATAAATAACACTAGAAATCCTATTTTAGCAACTACTTCGAACTGGCAGTTATTTTTTATGGCACAAACAACTCAATATACAGAGGATAATATACGATCGCTCGACTGGAAAGAGCACATCAGAATGAGACCCGGAATGTACATCGGGAAATTAGGTGATGGTTCTTCTCCAGATGATGGAATTTACATACTTCTAAAAGAGGTGTTGGATAATTCTATTGACGAGTACGTAATGGGTGCTGGGAAGACCATTGAGATCTCCATTCAAGGTAATAAAGTGACTGTTAGAGACTACGGACGTGGTATTCCATTAGGAAAGGTTGTAGATGTCGTATCAAAGATGAATACTGGTGGTAAATACGACTCTAGAGCCTTTAAGAAATCTGTGGGTTTAAATGGAGTTGGTACTAAGGCTGTGAATGCTTTATCTACCTATTTCCGGGTAGAATCCAATAGAGATGGAAAATCTGCCGCTGCCGAGTTTGAAATGGGAACTTTAACGAATGAAGAGAAGTTAGAAGAAACCTCTCGTAGAAAAGGAACCAAGGTTTCGTTTATCCCTGATGAGAGCATTTTCAAAAACTACAAGTTCAGAAATGAATATGTAGCTAAAATGCTAAAGAACTATGTGTACTTAAATCCTGGTTTGACCATCATCTTCAACGGTGAAAAGTACTTCTCTGAAAATGGACTAAAAGATCTTCTAGAAGACAACAACCAAGAGTCCGATATGTTGTATCCAATCATTCACCTGAAAGGAAACGATATTGAAGTTGCCATAACTCACAGTAAAACCCAATATTCAGAAGAGTACCATTCTTTTGTTAACGGACAAAACACAACTCAAGGAGGAACGCATCAAGCTGCCTTTAGAGAGGCAGTCGTACGTACCGTACGAGAATTCTTTAAAAAGAATTTTGATGCGTCTGATGTTCGTAAATCTATTATTGCTGCAGTTAGTATCAAGGTAATGGAGCCTGTTTTTGAAAGCCAAACAAAAACCAAATTAGGTTCTACAGAAATGGGTGGCGGACTCCCAACAGTTCGAACCTATATCAACGACTTTGTAAAGACTCATCTCGACAATTATCTTCATAAGAATACAGAAACTGCAGAAAAGCTTCAAAAGAAGATCCTACAAGCAGAGAAGGAGCGAAAGGAACTATCAGGAATTAGAAAGCTGGCAAGAGAAAGAGCTAAAAAAGCGAGTCTTCATAACAAGAAGCTGAGAGATTGTAGAATTCATTTTGGTGACACAAAGAAAGAAGGATATTTAGAAACTACTTTATTCATTACCGAGGGAGATTCTGCTTCCGGATCTATTACTAAATCCAGAAATGTGAATACTCAGGCGGTATTTAGCTTGAAAGGAAAGCCACTTAACTCCTATGGTCTTTCTAAAAAGATCGTTTATGAGAATGAAGAATTTAATCTCTTGCAAGCTGCATTGAATATTGAAGATGGATTAGAAGATCTTCGTTATAATAATATCGTAATCGCAACGGATGCCGATGTAGATGGTATGCATATTCGATTGCTTTTAATCACCTTTTTCCTTCAGTTCTTTCCTGAAGTAATCAAAGAAGGTCATTTATACATACTAGAGACTCCGTTATTTAGAGTTCGAAATAAAAAAGAAACAATTTATTGTTACTCTGAGGAAGAGAAACAGAACGCAATAAATAAATTAAGGGGAAAGCCAGAGATTACCCGATTTAAAGGATTAGGGGAGATCTCGCCAAATGAATTTGTTCATTTCATTGGAGAAGATATGAGATTGGATCCTGTTATGTTAGATAGAGAAATGTCTATTGATGAAATGTTGCAATTCTATATGGGAAAAAACACTCCTGATAGACAGAAGTTCATTATTGAAAATCTGAAGGTAGAATTAGATGTAGTTGATTAATTATGAAAGGAGCAGCGAAGGTATTTAACGCAATATCTATAATCGGATTGATAATCATAGTTTTTTGGTTGTTTCAAATCGATTACAATAACCTTTCATTCAAGAATAATCTATCTGCCTATTTGGGAATCGCCTCAATGGCCATGCTGATTTTAGCCATGCAATTGATCAGCAAACAAATTAACCGAAAGAAATAAGAGCTTAGAAATACATGAGCGAAGAGATCAACGATCAAGAAGAATTTGACGAAGAATTAAGTCAAGTTGAGAATACAGAAGCTACCGAAACCATTACCAAGGTTACAGGGATGTACAAGGAATGGTTTTTGGATTATGCTTCTTATGTGATTTTAGAACGTGCCGTTCCTGCCATCAATGACGGATTTAAACCTGTACAACGTCGAATCATGCATTCGATGAAGGACCTTGATGATGGACGCTACAACAAAGTTGCGAATATTGTTGGTCATACCATGCAGTATCACCCTCATGGTGATGCTTCTATTTCGGATGCTATGGTTCAATTAGGACAAAAAGAACTCCTAATCGATATGCAAGGAAACTGGGGGAATATCCTTACCGGAGATAGAGCAGCTGCATCCCGTTATATTGAAGCTCGTTTATCAAAGTTCTCGGAAGTTCTACTAAAAGAGCTTGGTCAAGATTTTATATTTCGTACTCCTATTCACAGACAAG
>CAZDKB010000110.1:3094-8047 GCA_964505885.1 uncultured Flavobacterium sp. | reverse complement strand
TGTAAGTACCACCCCCATGGAGATACTTCTGTATAAGATTATATGGTTCGAATGTCACAAGATTGGAGTGTTCGATACATGATGGTAGACGGTCACGGAAACTTCGTTTCTGTGGATGGTGATAGCCCTGCAGCAATGCGTTATACCGAGGTTAGAATGCAGAAGATCTCGGAAGAAATGCTTTCTGACATTGAGAAAGATACGGTTGATCACAAATTAAACTTTGACGATACCTTGCAGGAGCCTACTGTACTGCCTACTCGTATTCCAAATCTTTTGGTAAATGGAGCTTCAGGAATTGCGGTGGGTATGGCCACAAACATGGCACCGCACAACTTGACAGAAGTAATTAACGGTACCGTTGCCTACATCGATAATAGAGATATTGAGATCGATGAGTTGATGCAACATGTAAAAGCACCAGATTTCCCTACGGGAGGAACCATTTACGGTTACGACGGAGTGCGTGATGCTTTTCATACAGGACGCGGAAGAATTGTCATGCGTGCCAAAGCCGTTATCGAAGAGGTGAAAGGTCGTGAGTGCATTATTGTTACAGAAATACCTTACCAAGTGAACAAGGCGGATATGATCAAGAAAACCGCTGAATTGGTAAACGATAAAAAACTAGAAGGAATCTCTAACATACGCGATGAATCGGATAGAAAAGGGATGCGTGTGGTTTATGTATTGAAGAGAGATGCAATTCCAAACATTGTTTTAAACAAATTATTCAAGTATACAGCTCTTCAAACTTCATTTAGTGTGAACAATATCGCATTAGTTAATGGAAGACCACAGCAGCTCAACTTAAAGCAATTGATTCATCACTTTGTGGATCATAGACATGAGGTTGTGGTTCGAAGAACTCAGTATGAGTTGAATAAAGCAGAAGCGAGAGCTCATATTTTAGAAGGTTTGATCATTGCTTCAGACAACATTGATGAGGTGATCAAGTTGATAAGAGCGTCCAGCAACGCTGATGAAGCAAGAGAGTCTTTGATCAAGCGATTTGAATTGACAGAAATTCAAGCGAAGGCAATTGTTGAAATGAGATTACGTCAGTTGACAGGTCTTGAACAAGATAAATTGCGTGCAGAATATGATGAGATTATCAAGACCATTGCAGATTTAAAAGATATTTTATCTAACGAGCCAAGAAGATATCAAATCATTAAGGATGAGTTGATTGTGATTAGAGATAAGTACGGTGATGAGCGTCGTTCTGAGATTGAATATGCTGGAGGAGATATGAGAATTGAAGATATGATTCCAGATTCTAAGGTTGTTGTAACCATCTCAAATGCAGGATACTTAAAGAGAACAAATCTTGATGAATATAAAGTTCAGAATAGAGGAGGCCGAGGTCAAAAAGGTGCGACAACAAGAAATGAAGATTTCTTAGAACATTTATTTGTAGGTACGAATCATCAATACATGTTGTTCTTTACTCAGAAAGGAAAAGTGTTCTGGATGAGAGTATTTGAGGTTCCTGAAGGAGGTAAAAACTCTAAAGGAAGAGCGATTCAAAACTTGATCAATATAGAACAAGATGATAAGGTTAAAGCTTTCTTAGTTACCAAAGACCTGAAGGATGAAGAATATGTAAATAGTCATTATGTCATCATGGCCACGAAGAGAGGTCAGGTTAAAAAGACTTCACTCGAGCAATATTCAAGACCAAGAACCAATGGAATCAACGCGATTACCATTCGTGAGGACGATGAATTACTAGAAGCAAAATTAACTACGGGAGATAGTCAAGTAATGTTGGCACTTAAATCTGGGAAAGCAATTCGATTTGAAGAAGCCAAAACCAGACCTATGGGAAGAACAGCTTCAGGAGTTAGAGGAATCACCTTAGCTCACGAGAATGATGAAGTAATTGGAATGGTAGCGGTGAACAACTTTGAAAGCGACATATTAGTTGTATCTGAAAAGGGTTATGGTAAGCGTTCAAGCCTTGAAGACTACAGAATTACTAATAGAGGAGGTAAAGGTGTGAAAACATTGAATATTTCAGAAAAAACAGGTAATTTAGTCGCCATAAAAAATGTAGATGATTCTAACGATCTTATGATTATCAATAAATCAGGAATCACTATAAGAATGGCTGTGGAAGACTTGCGCGTGATGGGTAGAGCAACTCAAGGTGTCAAGTTGATTAATATCAAAGAAAGTGATAGCATTGCTGCTGTTGCTAAAGTTATGCAAGAGAAAGAGGAAGAGGCCATTGAAGAGAATGGCACGGATGTTGAAAACGAAAGTAACGAAACACAAGAGTAAAACTTTGAATTAAATAAACCAGTAATGAAAACTAAATTAATCGCGCTTTTTTTAGGGTTAGCCACACTAACTGCTGTAGCGCAAAAAGATGAATTGAAAGCTGCTGATAAAGCAATTAAGAAACAGGATTACGCTGCTGCGGTTACTGCTGTCAATGCTGCTGAAGCATTCGAGAAAAGTATGGATGCTAAGACCAAGGCTAAATTCTATTTCTTCAAAGCACAAGCATATATGGGTAAGAAGGATTTTGCAACAGCTGCCGATGCTTTTGATATGTTGGAGAAAGTAGAAAAAGCTTCAGGAAGAAAGAAATACACTCCAGCTGCCAAGCCAATGAAAAATCAAATGGTACAGGAAGTTTATAAAAGAGCATCCGACCAGTATAAGGCTAAGGATTATGTGAATTCTGCAAAGAATTTCTATTTAACTTATAAGTTGAGTCCACTTGATACTATTTTTGTTTATAATGCTGCAATCAGTGCTACTTTGAATAAGGATTATGATCAGGCTTTGGGATACTATAAAGAGCTTCAGGATCTTGGATATACAGGTATTTCAACTTTGTATTACGCTGTTAATAAAGAAACTGGTGTTAAAGAAAACTTAGGTTCAAAGGAGAATAGAGATATTCAGGTGAAGATTGGAGTTTACAAGGATCCTACTCAAGAAAAGACCAAGTCTAAAATGGGTGACATTGTAAAGAATAGAGCCTATATCTTAAAAGAACAAGGAAAGACTGACGAAGCATTAGCGGCAGTAAAAAAAGCTAGAGAGATGTTCCCTAAAGATTTGAATTTGATCTTAACGGAAGCTGATATCTACTTCCAATTAGGAAAAACTGAAGAGTTTGGTAAAGCCATGCAATTAGCTATTGAAGAAGATCCTAACAACCCTCAATTATACTTCAACTTAGGAGTGATTAATTTTGACCAAGGAAATACTGAGAAAGCTGAAAATTACTACAAGAAAGCTATCGAAATCAAAGATGATTATGCTGATGCTTATATGAACTTGGCTGTTTTGATCTTAGATGAAGAAAAAGCGATTGTAGAAGAAATGAACAAGAACTTATCTGATTTTGATAAATACGATGAGCTTCAAGAAAAGCAAAAAGGTGTTTATAAAAAAGCATTACCTTACCTAGAAAAAGCAGATAAATTTGGAAGAAGTTTAAATACAGTACAAACTTTAATGAATATTTATGCTACCTTAGAAATGACTGAGAAAGAGCAAGAATATGCTGCTTTGTACAAGAAAATGAGAGAATAGGTATAACACTATTTATTCAACATAAAAAGCCCTCGTCTAACGAGGGCTTTTTTTAGTTTATGATTCTTTTTATGACTCTCAGTTTATGTGAGTGTTGTTTGGTATCTGTATTGTATATTCCACTGTGATCTAAAACATCAATTCGCACCTTACCATGTGCATGAATGATATTATAATCTTGCATGATGATTCCAACGTGGGTGATCACACCTTCATCATTATCAAAAAACGCAAGATCTCCTGGTTCTGCTTCCTCTATAAAACTCAATACCTCTCCTTGAGTCGCTTGATCTTTAGCGTCTCTTAATAAAGAATATCCACAAAGTTTGTAGACTAGTTGAGTGAAGCCAGAACAATCAATACCAAATGGAGACTTACCTCCCCATAAATAAGGTGTGTTTAAAAACAAGTAGGCCTTATGTACAATCTCACTTTTATTCAATTTTCCTTTAAAGAAATCACCATCGTAGTTGTATTTCAGATCGCCAATTGAGAACTCATTATTCTCAAAGAAGGGCAACCTAGATCCAATAGAAATTGTACTTAAGTGGTTGTTAGAATCTGTTATAAAATCCAAGATCTCGGAAGAGTAGGTGTATTCAGATTCAGAAAGTTTATGAAACAAAGATTCATTGATCTCAAGGTATTGCTTGTTATCAATGAATCCTTCATAACCATCAAAATGGATTTTTATTTTGCTCCATTTTTTTGTCTTTTCAAGTACAGTAAAATGTTCACCAAAGAGAACCTGAGAAACCATTTCGGAAGTATCAGTAGGTTCTAGCCTTAGAGGAACTATACTTAAATGACAAATGCCGTAGAGCATAAAATAGAGTTGTCTTTAAATCGCTTCGATCACCATAGCACTAGCACCACCCCCTCCGTTACAGATTCCAGCAGCACCAATTTTGGCATTATTTTGTTTTAATATTGAAGTCAATGCAATCACGATTCGAGCTCCAGACACTCCTAAAGGATGCCCTAATGAAACTGCACCGCCGTTTACATTTACCTTATCATTATCTAAACCTAAGATCTTCATATTTGCTAAACCTACCACAGAAAAAGCTTCGTTTAACTCAAAATAATCTACATCTTGAAGTGTAATACCAGCTTTGTCTAGGGCCTTAGGTAGAGCTTTTGCTGGCGCCGTGGTAAACCATTTTGGTTCGTGAGCAGCATCGGCAAAACTTTTGATCTTAGCAATAGGCGTAATTCCTAATTCTTTAGCTTTTTCAGCAGACATTAAGACTAAAGCCGCACCTCCATCATTAATTGTAGAAGCATTAGCCGCAGTAACTGTTCCTTCTTTTGTAAAAGCTGGACGTAAGTTAGGAATCTTTTCCATTTTTACATTCTTATACTCTTCATCTTCTGAAAAGATAACTGGCTCTCCTC